>JBMOEQ010000020.1:0-25903 GCA_049314655.1 Ferruginibacter sp.
TGTGGAATGGCCCGTAACGAAGCCGGTTTAAAAGAAGCTATTGAAGAAATTCGTCAATTGAAAAAAGAATTCTGGAGCAATGTTCGAATTCCAGGTGAAATTAGTTCAATGAATCCCGAATTAGATAAAGCCGGTCGTGTTGCAGATTTTATTGAATTGGGCGAATTGATGTGTATCGATGCACTCAATAGAAATGAAAGTTGTGGCGGTCATTTTAGAGAAGAATCACAAACAGAAGAAGGGGAAGCAAAACGTGATGATGCAAATTATAGTTTTGTATCTGCCTGGGAATATAAAAGCGAGCATAATTGGGAATTAGTAAAAGAACCCCTCACTTTTGAAGTGGTTAAACCAACTCAACGTAGCTACAAATAATTCTAAAAAAAATCAGAAAAATTAGTTCTATGGAACATAAAAATATCAACCTTACATTAAAAGTTTGGCGTCAAAAAAGTAATAAAGATCAAGGTTCATTTGAAATTTATCCGGTAAAAAACATCTCAACCGAAATGTCTTTTTTGGAAATGTTCGATGTATTAAATGAACAATTGATTAGCGATGGTAAGGATCCTATTGCCTTTGATCACGATTGTAGAGAAGGAATTTGTGGTACTTGTAGTATGTATATCAATGGGCGTGCTCATGGGCCTTGGTCTACTAACACCACTTGCCAATTACACATGCGTGCTTTCAATGATGGCGATACCATTGTTGTAGAACCTTGGCGTAGTGCAGCTTTTCCGGTAATTAAAGATTTAATGGTTAACCGCGATGCATTTGATCGTATCATTCAAGCAGGTGGTTATATTTCGGTAAATACCGGTAATGCCGTAGATGCTAATGCTATTCCAATTGATAAAAAAGATGCAGATGATGCTTTCATGGCTGCCGCTTGTATTGGTTGTGGCGCATGTGTAGCTACTTGTAAAAATGGTAGTGCCATGCTTTTTGTAAGTGCAAAGGTTTCGCAATTGGCATTGTTACCACAAGGTGCTCCCGAAAAGGAATCGAGGGTATTAAATATGGTTGCACAAATGGATAAAGAAGGATTTGGTAATTGTACCAATACCTACGCATGCGAAGCAGAATGCCCTAAAGGAATTTCTGTTTCCAATATTGCTCGTTTAAACAGAGAGTATTTATTTGCAGGATTAACTACAGAAGATTAATTCAAAATTTTGCTTAAAAAAAAAGTCCCGTTGAATATTCAGCGGGACTTTTTCTTTACATCATTTTACGTTTATAATGTTTTCAATAAATCTTCTGTTGAACTTACATCTTCGCCATCAGCTTTGCCTAACTTAATAGCTTCTTGAGCATATTTTTTGGCCTTCACTTTGTCGCCTAACTTGTTGTATAAATTAGCAACGGTATCGTTGTTGAAAAAGCCATTCTTCTTTTTTACAGAAAGTAAAGCCCAATTCAGTGCTGTTTCTAAAGTTTCCTTTTTATCAAAATTTTCAAAAAACTTCCAAGCAATTGAATTTAATTCTTCTGCACTTAAATCGGCAGCAAATTTGCCAATACCATTTCCGGCTTCTTCAATTAAACCATTATCCGATTTATAACTGGCATAGTCCATCAACAATAAATAGTACAATTTTTCGCCATTAACTTTGCGATATTGTATGAATAAAGATTTAGCCGCTACTAAATCTAAAACATTGGTTCCAGTGTTTAAAGTTTTTTGAACAACAGCAGTCCTAACTATTCGATTCAGTTGATCGCCAATTTCTTCATAACCACTTATTTTACTGATTTTTTCTTCATTGTCTGATAAAAATTTGAATTGATCCGATTCAATATCTAATGTATATTTTACCACTAAACCCAATTGAGGTTCATCCATCCAATTCTTATTTTTTTGAAGCACTTTGGCAACTACTTCTGCAGCTTTTTCCGAATCTCCTGCATCATCTAAAACATCTACTAAATTTTTCAAACTGCTTTCGGCAATTGTTCCTTTATCATAAGCTTCAATCAAAGCACTATACTGATGAAAAGGATCACTAGAGTTTTTTGCAGCATCTAATAAAGCAGGTCCGGTTTTATAACCTAATACTTTATGAATCAATTTCCCATTTCCATCAATAAATAATAAAGTAGGATATGCTGCAACTTTATATGCTTGGGCAATAGTAACACCTTCTCCAACTTCCATATCAATTTTAGCATTAATGAATTTAGTGTTAAAAACATCACCTACACTTTGTAATGTAAATACATCTTTGGCCATCGCTTTACAAGGGCCACACCAACTGGTAAAAGCATCTAAAAAAATTAACTTATTCGATGACTTAGCCTCCGCTTTCAATTGTGCCCAAGTTTTTCCGGTTTGAAATTTAATGCCATTTTGCGCAAAAATGATAGAAGGCAAAAGCAATAAAGCAAATACAATTTTTTTCATATTGAATTTTTTCTGTTTAATAGTTGAGTTATTTGAAAATTCAAAATACAGTTATTTATTAAAATATAAAGTTAAAGAAACATTGATGCTGAAAATAAATAACTACAATACAGTACACTTTTGTTGAATGGGCATTTATTACTTCCGATTTCAAAAAAATTAATAGTAGCGGAATGAATTTTTTTTTCGATGAATACAAAGTACATTCGTTATACAATTAATAGCACTTGATTACGATTTTAAATAAACAGCAACTTCACCTTACTTTAAACAGATTGGCGCATCAGTTGGTAGAAAACCAAATTGATTTCAATGAAGTGGTTTTTATTGGTTTACAACCACGAGGCATTAAAGTAAGTGAACATATCGTGCAACACATTAAACGAATTTGTCCGGGAGAGAAAATTCAATATGGATTATTGGATATTACTTTTTATAGAGACGATTTTAGAGATGAATTACATTTGGCAAACCATACCGAAATTCCTTTTTCAATAGAAGGAAAGAAAGTAATATTAATTGATGATGTTTTGTATACCGGACGAACCATTAGGGCAGCATTAGATGCTTTACAAGATTTTGGCCGGCCTAGTAAAATTGAACTTTGTGTATTAGTAAATCGACGGTTTAACAGAGAATTGCCTATACAACCCGATTATTGTGGAAAATCTGTAGATACCATTATCTCACAGAAGATAAAAGTAGAGTGGGAAAGGGAAGAAGTAATATTGTATGCTTAATATCTGTTTCTTTTGAACGGAATTTTATTTTTTTACCATAGCTTTGATGCTTAATGCAACTCTCCACTAAACATCTTTTGGGCATTAAAGACCTTACTTCAGAGGATATCTCCATTATTTTATCTACAGCTGCAAAGTTTAAAGAAGTATTACAAAGACCTGTAAAAAAAGTGCCTTCGCTCCGCGATACTACAATTGTAAATTTGTTTTACGAAAGTAGCACACGAACAAGAATATCATTTGAATTGGCCGAAAAACGTTTAAGTGCCGATACCATCAATTTTACGGCATCAGGTTCTTCTGTATCTAAAGGCGAAACTCTATTAGATACGGTAAACAATATTTTAAGCATGAAAGTAGATATGGTGGTAATGCGCCATAGTGCAAGCGGGGCACCACATTTTCTTGCCCAACGCATTCCTGCAGCTATTATTAATGCTGGAGACGGAATCAATGAGCATCCTACTCAAGCTTTATTGGATGCATTTTCAATTCAAGAAAAATTAGGAACCTTACGGGATGTAAAAGTTGTATTGATAGGTGATATCATGCATTCAAGGGTGGCATTAAGCAATATCTATTTGTTGAAAAAAATGGGAGCTGAAGTTATGGTTGCTGGTCCACCAACACTTATTCCAAAACATATTACTGAAGCATTTGGCATTAAAGTAGAATACAATTTGAAAAAGGCACTAGAATGGTGTGATGTGGCAAATGTATTACGCATTCAATTAGAAAGACAACAACAAGTACTGTTTTCTTCTTTAAGAGAATACAATTTATACTATGGGGTGTCTAAAAAAATGTTGGAATCTATTCAAAAGCCAATTGTAATTATGCATCCTGGACCAATTAACCGCGGTGTAGAATTAGACAGTGATGTTGCAGATAGCGGTCAATCAATCATTCTTCAACAAGTAGAAAATGGTGTTGCGGTAAGAATGGCCGCTTTATACTTACTTTCGGGAAAAAAATCAGAGGCTTAAAACATACTGCATTTAAATATAATGCCTTTGCTTCCAATAATTTAACAGTAAATTGCTGTAAAATTTCAGCTTCATTAATGGGTTTCTTATAAACATTTTTTATGGAACGAATTTGCCTATTTCCCGGAACATTTGACCCCGTAACATTGGGGCATATCGACATCATCAACAGAGCCATGCCGCTTTTTGATAAGTTGATAATAGGAATAGGTAGAAACGTGAATAAAACACCCATGTTCAGTGAAGAGAAAAGATTAGAGTGGTTGAAAGATATTTATAGAGATCAACCTAAAGTAGATGCAGTAGTATATGATGGTTTAACTGTAAACTGCTGTAAACGTGTAGGCGCAAAATTCATTCTAAGAGGTATTCGTTATGTAAACGATTTTGAATACGAAAAAGCGATCGCCGATATGAATAGAAGTATTGATGGCAAAATTGAAACCGTTTTTCTAACCTGTTTACCCCAATTTACTTCTGTTGCCTCTACATTAGTTAGAGATGTATTAAAAAATGGTGGAGATGTATCTCAATTCTTACCCGCTGAAGTAAATACTACTATCCTTAATCAAAAATGGTAAAATCATGTCAATTTGGTTTAATAAGTCTTTAAAAATTGAAGATTTAAATGAATTTTCCGGTGGAACAATGGGAGATTATTTAGGTATGGCATTTACGGAAGTGGGTCCCGATTACATCAAAATGTCAATGCCTGTAGATCATCGAACCAAACAACCTTATGGCTTATTACATGGGGGTGCAAGTTGTGCATTAGCCGAAACTGTTGGTAGTGTTGCTGCTCATCTTATTGTAGATCCTAATAAATTTATTTGTGTTGGATTAGATATCAACGCCAACCATATTAGAAGTGCAAGGGAAGGAATTGTAATTGCTACGGCAAAACCCTTACATACGGGTGCTACTACTCAAGTATGGGAAATTCGAATAGAAGATGAAGCCCAACATTTAATTTGTATCAGCCGTTTAACTGTTGCTGTGCTTAAAAAGGCACTCTAATTAAGGGGTATCGAAAAATACAGCTAATATATCTTTAATAGAAGGGTAGGTGTTTTCTAAAGGAAAAGCAATGTGTTGTGTATCTATCCATTTTACTTCGGTAATATCTTCCTCCGTTTGTGGCGCAGTTTTTTGTTTATTAGGACAATGCATAAAATACCAATGGGTAATTTTTATGAAATTTTTACCGTAAGCATTGTAAGTATGATAGGTTTCTCCAATCTTTTTCTTGAGTTCAATTTTTTTAACGCCTGTTTCTTCTTCAACTTCTCTTACAGCAGCAATTTCTGGCGTTTCACCAGCATCGATTTTACCTTTTGGCAAATCCCATTTACCTAAACGAAGTATAAATAGTAATTCCTTATTATCGTTTTGTACCAAGCCGCCTGCCGCTTCAATCAATGTAAAATGTTTGAAGAATGATTTTTTTAAAGCGTCTAAATCTTCATGTAAAATTACACCTGCATGAAATTGTGCTTTTTTGATTTCATGCAATAATGAATTGATGGCAGGAGTAGAAAATTCATCTAAAAAAACGGCATCGGGGTGGCGCAGTATTTCTTTTAATTCGTCATTTATGGCATCACAAAGAAAAACAGGCTTATCGTCGAAATAGATTTTAATATACATCGTAGTTTAAATTTACACTTAATAACCGGATGATTTATACGATTTAACGAAGATTTGAATTAAGGCATATTGCTTTTTTGTAAATTGCAGCATGACCAATGAAAAAGCAGTAGCCGAAAAGCTGTTACAAATTAATGCAATAAAATTAAGTCTGCAAACCCCTTTTACATGGGCCAGTGGATGGAAAAGTCCCATTTATTGTGATAATAGAAAAATTCTATCCTTTCCATACACACGTGATTTTATTAAAAGTGAATTATGTAATGTAGTTTTTGAGCAATATCCCGATGCTGAATTGATTGCCGGAGTTGCTACAGCTGGTATAGCATGGGGCGCAATGGTTGCCGATCAATTAAAATTACCTTATATCTATGTTCGTCCAAAACCTAAAGAACATGGATTGGGCAATCAAATTGAAGGAGCATATGAGCCGGGATCGAGGGTAGTGGTTTTGGAAGACTTAATATCTACCGGTAAAAGCAGTTTACAGGTGGTAGAAGTGCTTAAAAACGCAGGATTGAAAATTGAGGGAATGGTATCAATATTTAATTATGGTTTTGATGTGGCTACTCATGCTTTCCAAGATGCCGAATGTTCTTTTAAATCCTTAACCAATTATCCGGTGTTGATTGAATTGGCAATTGAAAGAGGACTGGTTTCATCAAGTGATCAAGAAACGTTAATGGATTGGCGTAAAAATCCAGCCGAATGGAATAAAATTTAAATCAATTAAATTGTCAAATATGAAATCAATACAATTAACCATTGCTTGCTTGTTTTTCTTCATTTTTAGTGGATTAGCACAAGCTTCTAAAAAAGTAGTCATTAAAACTCCAACAGTTCAATGTGGAATGTGCAAGTCGAAAATTGAAAAATATTTAAGTAGAGAACCCGGCGTTTCTGCAGTTAATGTAGATTATAAAAGAAAAACAACTACAGTAACTTACTTAACAGATAGAAATAATATTGAGCAATTGAAAGCTTCTATTGCCAATGCAGGATACGATGCAGATGAAGTAAGTGCTGATGAAGCTGCTTATAAAAAGCTGCCGGCATGCTGCAAAAAACCAAAAGAAGTTGCAGCAGATTCTGTTAAAGTAGAAAATTAGATTTAATTTAAATATGTTTAAAACCGCCTTTTTGGGCGGTTTTTTTATTCAAATAAGCTAAAAGATTGCTTTCCTTCGTAGTTCACCTTAAATGTTTTGAACACATTAGCCTTTCCAATTTTTACTGATCCAACTACTTTTACAAGCACTTCTTTCTTAGAAAGGGCAGTAAAACCATTTTTTAGAAGGTTCTTCATATCCACATCAATTTTAATGGGAATGTTAAATTCGGCCTTTTTTGGGATGGTAATCTGGTATTCCTGACTTGTTCTGCCTAGGTAAGTACCTTCAATATATACATCTAAATCGGTTCTTTTAAGTTGTAATCCAAAGCTATTTGGGTTGTAATACACCAAGTCCATTTTTACTGCAGAAGAAGCAAAGCCAAGTTTCTCCACTGTAAAATTCTTGAAGTCTCTATACTCCAATTCCTTCGGAGCTGCACACGACAACAGTAATAATGTCAGTCCAATAAATGATAATAGTAGATAGTTTATTTTATGCCCCATAGAAATATCCTTGCGTTTAAAAGTAGGGGTAAGGTAAAAAAAATGTTGCATTTGGCAAAAAATCTGTCCACATAATCTCCTAATAAATTTAGTATTCAACAACCCAATCAAAGAAAAATGCAATTTTTATTCAACTAAAAAAATTAGTATAGTTATTTATAATTCAAATAAATGATATACAATTAATTAGGATATTATAATGTTTTAAAATTTCAAATAATAAACGTTATATCCTTATTAATTTTATTAATACGCTTCACTAGACATAATTCATTTTAATGAATATAAGTATATAATTTATTAAATTGATTAAGAATAAATTATGTAGCTTAATGATGTTTAAATTTCAATAAATTTTTGAAATCGACTTTTTGACTCAATTTTTAACTATTTCTTCCCAAAATCACCGGTTAGTATTTTAAGCTTAAAGTGTAAATGACAAAATTTGAATTTATACACTTGTTGAATGTATGCTATGAAGAATCTAAATTATGTAAAATTGTCATACTTAAATTTCCTTTTTCTTGAGCAGTTTTCTAGCATCATACATTTGTTATTTATTTAATGTGTTAATGAGCTAGTTTGGTAGATCATTTCGACTGGGAAGGATTTTAGGAGGATTTTAGTTTTCGCTCTAATTCCATTTTTGGGAATCTTGGTATTTAAGTTTGATCAAATTTTGTAAAACAGATTGATGCCACCATTTTGAAATTTCAATTACATATTTTAATAATAATGCATTTGAATTTTTGGAAGTTTAAATTGATTCATACGCTCAAAGAAAAATTATATGTAGATAAAAATACATTCGTGTTTTTTTCGGACACGGTTATCCATTATTAAAAGAAGATTTGATTTATACAATTTGAAAGTAATCTTGAGTTGATAAGGACTATATCACTATTTTGAAATTTTGTTAATTTCGGCTTATTGATTTTATTAATTGAATGAAGAGCTCATTTAATTATCAATCATTAAACGGCAGAGCTTGTTTTTCAAAAAGTAAGTAGATAAGGAACGTATTTTTCCGATGGTATAAAGCAACTAAAAGGAGTCGATTTTGATTTTTTATTAAAATATTTTCAATTTTGTTAGTTGCTTTTAATGTTTATTGTATTTTTTGATTGCTTTTTATGGTTTTAATTGAGATAATGTTAGATATTTTTTAAATTTCAGTAAATTTACTATGCAGGTACTTGCATTTTAAAAAAAAGCGTTCTATGTTTGTGTTAGAAATCGAAATGACCATTACCTCGGTTATCCGATCTTCACCACAAGAAATCCTCTTTTCCGGCTACCATTTTGGTTGTCCTATTTCCTTGAATAGCCATATTTTTCAACCTCAAGCCAACAAGAAGATGATTTTTAATTTTACATCACCTATTCGGGTATTATTCCTTTCAGTTTTTTTAACTACAGTTTCAATTGCTGCATTTGCAAACGTTACACCTGTACGTTCAAATTTTTCGTACAACTCAATTACCAATACTATCCATTCGAGCATTGAAGTAATAAATGGTAGAGTAATTATACAGTGGGATATTGAAAATTCTCCTTCAGTAAATTATTTTGAAATTGAGCGTTCTTACGATAAAAGTCAATTTTTATCATGCGGATTGGCTTTGGGTGCTTTTGAAAAAGACAATCAATTGCAGTATAAGTTTAAAGAAAATGCCTCTATTTTAGATACACACCAGGTTGTTTACTACCGATTAAAGCAATACAATAATGATGGGTCCTTTATTTATAGTTCTATCATGGAATTAAAAGGGCAATGCTCACCATCAACTTCTTTGCCCAATGCTTCTCTTAAATAATACTATCTATATTTCAATTAATTAGGAGCTTTTCTTAATTTATTATTGTAGTTATTTTACTTGCTAATATCCTTTCAAGACCTTTCAAATCCGATATTTATTGCAGCTTACGTTCAATAAATCTTATGCAATGAATAATGTAAAGTGTTTCTTAAGTATAATGTTATTGTTTTCTTTTATAGGCAGAGGTATAGGCCAGCCCAATTTCAATATTAATAATATCTCTATTCAAAATTTTATAGTCAATGAAAAAGATCATAAACTTAATTTTAGCTGGTTTACCGATGGGAAAATTGCTGCCAACATTTTTGAAGTTCAATACAGCGAAAATGGACAATCGTTTAAAACCATTGCCTTCGTATTGGGCCCTGATCCCCGTGAAACAAACAACAAGTATCAATTCGTGGAAAAAGTAGATCGGTTTAAACAAAAGCCGCATTGGTTTCGTTTATGTCATGTTGATGTTGAAGGAACACGGCAATTCAGTAATATTATTCAACTAATAAAATAAAACCACACAAATAGCGTTTCTTGTCAAACCCCATCGACAATTAACCTTGTGCTTGGTAACCAAGATGTTTTCTTTGGGGGTTACAGAACCGAATTAGGTTCGTAAACAAAAACCCGATTTCTATCGGGTTTTTTGATTTTTACTAATACCACGCAGCTTACAGCTAACTTCTTTGAATAAAAACAAAAAAAATTACTTTCTAAGGCAGCATATTCAGGTTAAATTTCCTCAATTAGAGGTGGTTTTTTTTGTAAATTGCTGACTTATAATTTTCTAATGAAAAAGACTTTAATCATAATATCCTTAATCACCTTTTGCCATTCTTTGTTTGCTCAAGATTTTTCAAATAAAGGAACCGATTTCTGGTTAGGGTATGGCTATCATGTAAGATATTTAACCGGTAATCCAATTAATGGTCAAGAAATGGTTTTGTATTTTGCTACGGATGTTGCCACCAATGTAAAAGTAGAAATACCCGGTGTAGGCTATGTAAGAAATTATAACATTCCTGCTAATACAATATTTACTTCAGAAGCTTTGCCTAAAAATGGCACACAAGATTCAAGATTATCCAATGAAGGGGTTTATAATACCGGCATTCATATTACCAGCGATAAGCCGGTTGTTGCTTATGCACATATATATAATGGCAATGTTTCGGGTGCCACATTATTATTTCCTACCAATACTTTAGGTAAGGAATACTTTTCAATGAATTATACGCAACGATCAAATGAAGCCAACTCCAATAGTTTTTTCTTTGTAGTAGCTGCAGATACCGGAACAACTTCTGTAGAAATTACTCCTTCTCAATCTACGCTAACCCATCCTGCTGGTGTGCCATTTACCGTTTCATTAACTCAAGGGCAGATTTATAATGTAATGGGAACCTTAAATGGAAATAATGGAAATGATTTAACCGGGTCAAAAATTCGTTCTGTAAGTACCAATGGGGTAGGTTGTAAAAAGATTGCAGTTTTTTCGGGAAGTGGTAAAATCTATATCAATTGTGGAGGAACGCAAGCATCTTCGGCAGATAACATTTTTGCACAAGCATTTCCTAAATCGGCATGGGGTAAAAAATTCTTAACTGCTCCTACGAAGAATATGCCCTTTAACTACTTTCGAGTGGGGGTTAGCGTACCAACCGCTGTAGTAAAACTAAATGGGGTTGTACAAACGGGTTTGGCAGGAGGGTTTTATTACGATCTACCTTTAACCAATCAACCTACACTTATTGAAGCCGATGAACCGATAATGGTTTCTCAATATATTACCACCGCCGGAAGCAACGGGGTAAATGGTACTTGTGGAAATAGGCATCCTTCTAATTCTGGTTGGGGCGATCCGGAGATGATTTATATAAGTCCTATTGAACAAACAATCGATCGCGTAATTTTAAACTCTACACCAAATGCAGCTATTAATGACCATTTCATAAATATCATTGTAAAAAATAGTGCTGTAAATTCTGTATTAATTGATGGTGTTGGAGCAGCCGCCAGCTTTTTACCCCATCCACAAGAAGCATTATATAGTTATGCACAAGTAAATGTTGCTGCAGGACAACATATCGTTGAAGCCGATAGTGGTTTTAATGCCATTGCATATGGTTATGGTGGGGCCGAATCTTATGGCTATAACGCAGGTACTAACTTAAAAGACCTGTATAATTTTATTAGTCCGCTTAATCCATTAAATATATCCGGACAAAATACAGCATGTGCTTGTACGCCATTTTTTTACAGTATTACTTATCCATTTCAACCTATTTCCTTGTTATGGGATTTTAAGGGTTTTCAAACACCCAATGTTACTGTAAATAATCCTGTTCACGATTCAACTTATTTTATCAATGGAAAACAAGTTTGGCGTTATAAACTTCCTACGCCGTACACGTATTGTCCGGCCGGTAATTATCCGGTTTCAATTACTGCTGGTACAACAGGTACAGATGGTTGTGGAAATTTTCAAGTAAAAGAAGATACGCTATTTGTAAAAAACATTCCTACAACTGATTTTTATTGGATTAATAATGGTTGTGTAACCAATCCGGTAATTTTTAGAGATACAACAACTTTAGATCCGGGTGTTTATTCTTATAAATGGAATTGGGATTTTGGTGATGGCACTACCAGTACCGAGCATTTTCCAGTTCACCAATATACTACTCCTGGAACCTATACGGTTCGGTTTAGCATTACTACGAATGTAGGATGCGTAAGTAATTTCACGCCCAAAACCATTACGGTTACTAATGTTCCAGTTGCTAAATTTGGAATATCTAATCCAGTTTGTGCAGGCTTACCGGTTACTTTTTCCGATTCTTCTATCGCATTTGCTCCAGGTGCGCTCACCAAATGGATGTGGAATTATGGAGATGGAACCGTAGATACTTTGGCATCCGGCATTAATAGAATCAAAACATTTTCACCATGGGGCAACAAAACATTTACTTTAAAAGTTGCCACCATTAGCGGATGCGAAAGTCCTTTGTTTTCTAAAACTTTCATGAATCATCCCATTCCTGTAGCTGGTTTTAATTTACCGATTGCAGTTTGTTTACCTTACAACAGTGCTGCTTTTACCAATAACAGCACAATTGCAGATGGAACTCAAGCCGGATTTAATTATGTTTGGGATTTTGGTGACCCCACTTCAGGTGCTTTAAATACTTCAACGGGCATTAATCCTACTCACTTATATAATACTACAGGTCCTTATACTATAAAATTACAGGTAACCAGCGCCGCAGGATGTGTTGATGATAGTACTCGAATTTTATCTGCAATTTATCCAAAGCCTGTTGCTTCTTTTAATGTACAAGCCGAAAATTGTTTAAATGCGGTCACTTCATTTTCATCTACTAGCTCAGGTGCAGGCACGGGTGCAACTATTTCTAACTGGTTTTGGGATTTTGGTGATGGAACGCCAGTTGTATCCGGACAAAATGTAAACCACACCTACGCTATTGCAGATACTTTTACTATTAAACATTGGGTAATAACTGATAAAGGTTGCTTAAGTGATACTACAACAAGATCAGTAATTGTAAATCCACATCCGAATGCCAATTTCAGTAATGCAACGCCACTTTGTGCTACTCGAACTATCGCATTTTCCGATGCATCAAATACTGCAGCAGGTAACATTAATGCATGGAAATGGGAGATGGGTGATGGTACTATTTATAATTTAAATTCGCCAGCAACTTTTAACCATACCTATTTGACCGTAGGAAATTTTACAGTTAAATTAACCGTTACCACAGATAAGGGATGTTCCAATCCAATTCCCTTTACCAAATCAATTGTTGTTAGTCCGCTTCCAATACCCGGTTTTATTTCTCCTGAGGTTTGTTTAAGTGATGCTTCAGCAATTTTTACAGATACCAGCTCTGTTCCTACAGGTAGTATTACGAGTTGGGCATGGAATTTTGGCGATCCTGCTTCTGGTGCTTTAAATACTTCTACTTTACAAAATCCTCAACATCGCTATAATGCTATAGGAAATTATACTGCAACATTAACCGTTACCACTAACAATGGATGTGTTGCAACATTGCCGCAAAGCTTTACCGTTAATGGAGATATTCCGGTTTCTAATTTTAATGTTGTCAATACCACTAATTTTTGTGGTTACGATTCCATTAAAATTCAAGATGCGGCTACAGTTAATTTCGGTAGTGTTACAAAGGTTGAAATTTATTGGGATAATGCCGGTTTTCCTGCAGTAGTAGAAACCGACGATTTGCCCACTCCCGGAAAAATCTACAAGCATCTTTATCCAATTTTACAAATTCCTGTAACTTATACAATAAGGTATCGTGCATTTTCTGGAGCTACTTGTGTAAATGACCGATTTAAAACTGTAACAGTTCATGCAGTTCCAAAAGTTCAATTCAATGTTATTCCGGATATTTGTTTAGATGCGGTGCCTTATCAAATTACTCAAGCAACAGAAATTGGTGGAGTGCCCGGTTTAGGTGCATTTACAGGAACAGGTGTAAGTACTTCCGGTTTATTTAGTCCATCCATTGCCGGTGCAGGAACTTTTCCCATCAAGTATACCTTCACTTCAACCAATGGTTGTATAGATACTTTAACCAAATCGATAAAAGTTTTAGCGCCTGGAACTGCTAATTTTACAATTGGAAATCCTAAATGTGAGAAGAATGCCATCTCTTTTACTGATGCATCTTCAGCCGCTGCCGGAACATTAAGTACCT
The DNA here is from genome assembly GCA_049314655.1 of Ferruginibacter sp. GTDB lineage: Bacteria > Bacteroidota > Bacteroidia > Chitinophagales > Chitinophagaceae > Ferruginibacter. Next base: position 13,955 of record JBMOEQ010000020.1, read on the forward strand.
GGACGTGGAATTTTGGCGATGCTACTCCAACTGTCGTAAAAAATTCTGCTGCTACATTTACACATGTATTTGCCACCTATGGTTCGTATAACGTTACATTAACTACCACCACAAGTAATGGATGTAATTTAACTACTGCCCAAACAGTACTTGTAAATCCTTTGCCGGTGCCCGATTTTACTTTCCCGGTAAATACTTGTTTGCCCAATGCCAATGTACTATTTACCAATACATCTAGTATTGCAGATGGTACCGAAAATGGATTTACTTATGCATGGAATTTTGGAGATATCAATAATGGGGCTACCAATACTTCGGTGTCTAAAAACCCAACGCATCTATATAGTGCCGTTGGACCATACAATGTAAATCTTCGTGTAACAAGTGCAGCCGGTTGTATTAAAGATTCTACAAAAGTTTTAAATTCAATTCGCCCTCAACCTACAGCCGATTTTAGCAGTGATAGTTTGAGTTTATGTGTGAATCAATCTGTTCGATTTACTGATAGAAGCAATCCTGCTAATGGCACTTTAACCCAATGGCAATGGAATTTTGGTAATGGTAGTGCTTTGTCAACTGTTCAAGCTCCGGCTCAGGTTACATATACTACTGATGGCACTTTTACAGTAGAACTTCAAATAGAAAATAATTTTGGTTGTAGAGACACAGTTTCAAAACCATTTATAGTTTATCCGTATCCGGTATTGAGTGCAGGTACAGACAAGGTTGTATTGGAAGGCGGAGAAATTGTACTTACTGCCACAGCAACCGGAAATAATTTAAGTTACTTGTGGACGCCTAATCAATATTTATCCGCTAATACTGTATTAAACCCTGTTGTTCGAAATCCTTTAACAGATATGACTTATGTACTTACTGTTACTGCACAAGGTGGTTGTTTTGCCAGTGATGCTGTTTTTGTAAAACTCTTAAAAGCGCCGGTAATTCCAAATACATTTACGCCCAACAATGACGGCATTAATGATTATTGGGTGATTCAATATTTAGATTCTTACCCACAAAACAGGGTGCAAGTTTTTGATCGTTCAGGACAAGTAATCTATGAATCTAAAGGATACACAGCTCCATGGGATGGAACCTATAAAGGCAAATCAATTCCATTTGGAACTTACTACTATATTATTGAACCGGGTAGTGGAAGAAAACCATTTACCGGTTATGTTACTTTGATAAAATAACTAAGATTTAAAATCGTAAATTAAGAATGCTGCTTAATAATAGGCAGCATTTTTTTTTTACTTATTCTCAAACTTATAAATAAGATGATCAATTTTTAAGTTGTAATACCTTTCTTTTTAGGCTTAGATGAGCTATCGTGATGTTTAATTGCATTGATTTTTTGTTGCAACTCAATTTCTGTTAATAAAGGTTGGTCAAAAATAAGTAGCGGTTCAACTTTTATTGCCTTTTGTTCTTTTTCTAATTGAAAATAATACGTTCGTTGCGCTTCTTTGCCCGATTGCTCTTCTTCAATTTTTACCAAAGCCAAATTGTTTTGTGGCGCATTTTTTAGTCCAACTTGAATTGCATTACCAACATTTGCTTTAAGTAATGGAGTTGTTTGCGCACTATTCTTTGAAGTAGGTTTAGCTAAAGCAACAAAATCATTCCGATATGTTTTTTTCGCTTGTAATTGGATAGGGGTAAAATGAATAGGTTTATATACTTTATATTTTCTTGATTCAGAAAACACATATTCAGACGGCTTTAATAGTTGAAACCCAATGGCTGGTTTATAGGTATTGAGTGAAGTATTATTGAAAGAAAATTTTGAATTTTGTACAGAAGGACAAATCAAAAACATAAAAGCTAAAACCATAATGGTCAGGGAAAATAGCCAACGATAATTTTGGAGCGGAGTACTTGGATTATTAGCGTTTATTCTTTGAATACGTTGTAGCAAATTCATCTTTCCATTAGTGGCGGCAACTGCCATTTTAATAGTATTCAACCTAAATGTTTCTAGCTGAAATAGCGCAGTAGCATAGTTTTTAGGCGCATATTGATAATGTAAAACCCAATCATCGCAACAGTATTCTCTTTCTTTATTGATGGAAGCAGCAAGGGCATGAACAAATGGATTAAAGTACATGAAAGTAGTTACAATAGATTGCAAAACATGATGCAAGTAATCGTTCCTTTTTATATGTGCAAGTTCATGAATGAGTATAGCTTCTAACTGTTCATTATCTAATCCGGCAGTAGCAGATACTGGTAATAAAATAAGCGGTTTTAGCCATCCAATTACAGCCGGCACTTGCACTTTCGTTGACACCCAAATTTCAACCGACTTTTTGATACCCATTGAAAGGGCACTGTTTTTTACAAACAATTTCAGTTCAACAGGGGCTTTTAGCAAAGTGGCTTTTTTATACTTTATAATTTCTTTAAATGCTTGAATCAATTTAAACAAATGAATCACCAACCAGGCACAATAAAAAATTGCAAAGTAGGGAAGAAGGCTTTCTATGAATTGAGGTAACTGGTTTATTTTAAATAATTGAATAGATATGGGTTCAGTTATTTGTACCTCAAAATAATAATTAATTCCGGTGTATAGCCACCCAATAGCTCCGGCATATAAAAAAGTAATGCCAAGATTATATTTGAAAACAGGCGTGCATTTAATGCCTGTAGTAATAGCTTTATAGAGTAGATATAGAATGCCTACTTGCCAAATACTATTTACAATACTCCAACCTAAAGCTTGCAAAAAATAAGCCTGTTCAAAATTAAACTGTGGCATAAGCGTGCATTACTTCATTGAATTGATATAATTTTTGATAGCGTCGAGTTCTTCTTTAGAAGTCTTGTGATTGCCCAAAGCCTGCATCACCAATTGAGCAGAAGAGCCGGCAAATAAGGAATCAATCATTTTATTTACAAAAAGATTTTGTGTATTTTCTTTAGTAACTGCCGGTTCGTAAACATGGGTTTTATTGGAACTATCGCGATACACCAATCCCTTTTCGAACATAATTTGCATCAACTTTAATGTTGTAGTATAACCTGCATCTTTAGTTTTTAATAAAGATTCATGTACTTCTCGTACAGTAGCTTTTTCTTTCAACCACAATACTTGTAATATCTCTAATTCACTTTCTGTTGGCTTATGCAATTTTAAAGTATCCATACCAATACGATTTTATTCGTAGTAAAAATAGTAAGAAAATTGAAATAACCACCACATCTTTCGTAGATGAAACAATTTTTTTTAAAAATTTAAGAGAAAACTAGCTTATTAGGCGCTTTGTTGGGCTTTCAATTGTTGTTCTTGCAGTAATTGTGCAGTAGTTTTTGTGCTGCCATCATGGCTCCATCCCGGTGCTTTAATAAAGTATTTTACAGCAGTAACAATACTACCCGAACCTGCGGCTTTTTGAATAAGATTACCCCAAGTTATTAATGCGATATAAGCAGGATTATTGGATTCGATATTTTTTGTTAATCCATAATGTGGCCGTTCTTCTTCTAATTTAAAAGTGCCAAACATTCTATCCCAAATGATAAAAATGCCCGCATGATTTTTATCCAAATATTTTAAATCACTACCATGATGCACCCGATGATGAGAAGGGGTATTGAAAATAAACTCAATGGGTTTTGGTAACTTATCTATTGTTTCGGTATGGATCCAAAACTGATAAATTAAACTGATTTGTTGCATTAATAATACAAGTATAGGATCGAAGCCAATCAATGGCAACCATGCCCAAAATAAAAATGCACCCGATAAATTGCCCGTCCAAGTTTGTCGTAATGCCGCAGCTAAATTATATCGTTGCGAAGAATGATGTACAACATGGCTGGCCCAAAAATAACTTACTGAGTGACTTGTTCTATGAAACCAATAATAAGAGAAATCATCTGCAAATAGCAACAAAACCCAAAACCACCAAGTACCAGCATCTAAATTAAAGAGGCGATATTTATATAAAAAAGTGTACAGTCCAAAAATGATGGCTTTTGTAATGAATCCTGAAAGTACATTGCCAATACCTAAGCCTAAACTGGCAAAAGTATCTTTGGTTTCGTACAAATGTTTATTGGCTTTATACGAAAACCAAGCTTCAACAGAAAGCGATATTACAAAAAATGGAATGGCGTATAGGATGAGTGCTGGCGGCAAAGCAAATGTTTTTGTAAAAGTAAGTAATCTAATAGAATATCAAAAAGGCAAAAATTTCTATCAAAAATTTGAATGAGTAAAATAAAAAAGCCCCGATGTAGAAACATCCGGACTTTCGGTTATAATGGTTATGATTAGACGAATTATTGCTTATCCTGTTGCAGATAATACCGTTTAGACGAATATTGATTTAAAATGGTTGCAGTAATTAGGAAATACTTCAAACAAAAACGTGTAACCGAAATTTAATCGATTACACGTTTTTAAAAAAGTGAGAAGAAAAACTAGTGCTTTTCTGAGCTTATTGTATTCACCATACGTTGCATGGTTTCAATTTTTTCTTTACGACCGCTTTCAATTTTCTCGTGGTGAAGTTTTGCTAAGGTTGGTGCAATAACCAAACTTACAATACTCATCAATTTAATTAAGATATTCATTGATGGGCCCGAAGTATCTTTAAATGGATCACCCACAGTATCTCCTGTTACAGAAGCTTTATGTGGTTCTGATTTTTTATAAAAAATTTCGCCATTAATTTCAGCACCTTTTTCGAAAGATTTTTTAGCATTATCCCAAGCACCACCGGCATTGTTTTGGAACATACCCATTAATACACCACTTACGGTAGCACCTGCTAAAAATCCACCCAATACTTCCGGTCCAAAAATGAAACCAACAGTAATAGGAGATAAGATGGCAATAGCACCCGGCAACATCATTTTTTTGATAGAAGCATCAGTTGAAATGGCCACACATTTATCATACTCGGGTTTACCTGTACCTTCCATAATGCCCGGAATAGTACGGAACTGGCGACGAACTTCTTCCACCATAGCCATAGCCGCTTCACCTACTGCACGAATAGCTAAAGAAGAGAAAATGAAAGGAATCATTCCACCAACAAATAATCCTGATAATACATCTGCATGGTAAATATCAATACCATCAATTTTTGCAATTCCCACAAAGGCTGCAAACAAAGCCAATGCAGTAAGTGCCGCAGAAGCAATAGCAAAACCTTTACCGGTAGCAGCAGTAGTATTACCAACTGCATCTAAAATATCAGTTTTTTCACGAACGTCTTTCGGTAATTCACTCATTTCGGCAATACCACCTGCGTTATCGGCAATTGGTCCAAAAGCATCAATTGCTAATTGCATAGCGGTTGTAGCCATCATACCTGCAGCTGCAATGGCCACACCATATAAACCTGCACAAGCATAAGAGCCATAAATACCCGCAGCTAAAACTATAATAGGTAATAATGTACTTTCCATACCAACTGCTAAGCCACCAATAATGTTTGTAGCATGCCCTGTTGCCGATTGGCGAATGATACTCATTACCGGACGTTTACCCATTGCTGTGTAATATTCTGTAATGATACTCATTAAAGTACCTACACCTAAACCTACCATGATTGCACCAAAGATGCCCATCTTCGTAAATTCATGTCCACGTAATGTCATGGTTTCAGGCATCAACCAATTCACCAAGAAATAAGAGGCTACAGCAGTAATTACTATAGAACCCCAGTTACCCATATTCAATGCTTTTTGTACAGCATTGGTATTGTTGCCTGTTCCTTCTGCAATTCGAACAAATAAAGTACCAATGATAGAAAAGATAATACCCATACCTGCAATAAGCATTGGCAATAGAATTGGAGATAAGCCTCCGTAATTATCTGTAAGTGCACTTGTTTCTCTTCCTAAAACCATTGTTGCCAAAACTGTAGCAACATAAGAACCAAATAAATCGGCACCCATACCTGCAACGTCGCCCACATTATCACCTACGTTATCGGCAATGGTAGCTGGGTTACGAGGATCATCTTCCGGAATACCTGCTTCTACTTTACCCACTAAATCGGCACCCACATCAGCAGCTTTTGTATAAATACCTCCACCCACACGTGCAAAGAGTGCAATACTTTCGGCACCTAAACTAAATCCGGTTAATACTTCAATGGTACGCTCCATTTCTAAACTGTCTACTGCAGCATCAGGAGCAAAAATGAATTTTAAAATGATGAACAAACCACCAAGTCCTAATACCGCTAAACCTGCGACACCTAAACCCATTACACTACCACCGGTAAATGAAACTTTTAAGGCTTTACTTAAGCTTGTTCGTGCTGCTTGTGCTGTACGTACGTTGGCTCTTGTTGCAATACGCATACCGATAAAACCGGCTAAAGCACTAAAGAATGCACCAAGTATAAAAGCTAAAGCAATAGTCCAATGGCTATTGGCATTGCTATAACCCATGATGCCTAATAATAAAGCACCAATGGCTACGAAATAAGCTAAGATTTTATACTCTGCTTTCAAGAATGCCATTGCCCCAACGGCAATATAATTGCTGATTTCCTTCATTCTATCGTTGCCGGCATCCTGCTTGGATACCCATGCAAACTTTACTAATGTGTACAATAGGCCAACAACACCCATTGCCGGAACTAGGTAAAATAATTTGTCCATAAGTTGATTTTATCAGTTTTTTGGTGGGCAAAAATAGGGGAATTGCTTCAAAATCAGGAAGTTTACCCGCATTAATTGCAATCGTTTTAGGTAGTATATAAAAATACAATGCTTTGGGCTTTTTTTTTAACTTTTGATGATGATTTTTATCAAGTTTTTAAAATTCTGCCTTTATTGGGTTAAAGAATAGACGCCGAGTAAGCTTTTTTATTTTTTACATCCTTGTAAGTTTCGCTTATATTTTCTTTTTTTAAAGATTTTGTACTTAAAAGTTAGGGCAGATACAACTAATTTTATATTAAAATCAAGCGTACCAGAAATGAACAAATGGATTAAAATTTTCTTTTTTGCGGGATTACTTTTTTTAGTTTCTTGTACTGATAACAAATCTGCTCAAGCAAAATTGATTAATGAACAAGGGTTAAAATACCATCAAGAAGGGGAAGATTCATTAGCCCGACAACTATTTATTCAGGCGGCCAATATGAAAGGGGTTTCAAATGAAGATAAAGCAAGTTATTACAGAAATGCAGCTATATCTACTTTAGAGCTACCCGATAGTGCCAAGTTTTTTTTCTCAAAAGCGAAGTCATTAAATAAACCAAACTCTTATGAATACTTGGTGAATAACGCTTATATCCATCTTATAAATAAAAAAGTAGATGCCGCCATTGCAGATTTAAAGAAAGCATATCAATTGAATAAAGAAGGATTGGCAGTGAATAATATGCTAGGACTAATTTACTTGGGCGAATATGGGAAAGATTATTTTGAACCATTTAAAGCAATAAAATTCAATTTTCAATCTTTCGAATTATATAAAGATGATCAATCGAAATTTGTATTGGCTAAAAATTATTATTACATCGGTAGGTACAATAAATCATTGACGCTTTTTCAACAATTGTATGCATCTTATCCTAATGATTATGATTACTTAATTACTATTATTATGATGCATCAAGAAAATCTAAATACTATTGCTGCCAATAAACTAATGGAAACTTTAAAAGATGAAAATCCGGAGCGGTATCAACAATTTCTAGAAGAAAATAGCATCACTCCCGGTCAACATACACTTATTTGGTATAAACAAAATGACCAATAATTTATACTTATTTAAAAAATATTCAGGTAAAATAATCCACTAACTTGCTATCAAAGGCAATAATTCGGCAATCTCCCTATTCATTCGCTTGTGTAATTGAATGATTTCATTTTCTTCAAAACGTTCTACTGCTTGTAATTCACTGATTTGATCGGTAAGTATATCAAATCCACAAGAAACCGCTGTTTTCTTCATAAATAGAGCTTCACCTTTAATAGCAACTAGATTTTTATTTCTAATATGCTCCTCTAATTTCATTGGAAAACTATGTAAATGCGCTTTGGCATAGGTTAATAAACGATGTAAAATAATTTCATCATTGTTTAATCTGAAATTAAGCGTTGCACGGTCAAAATGTAGTCTGTTTTTCATAGCAATAGGTTGAGTAGAAGGGAAGAAATGCGGGTTAACTTATTAATAACGTGCACTTTGTTGAAAATATTACTTAACAAAGCTTTTTTTAGTGCATTAATAGCTAAACAAAAGTGAATAACCTGTGCATTACTGTGCATAACAGGTGAATAATGTACCCTCAATTTGATACAGTTTATCGCTCAAGCCCAATATTACTGTATTGTATTTTACTAGTATCGCTGTTAATAAATAGCCATATAGAACAACTTTTCAACAGGGTATCTAAATCCTTCTTTTTCGTGTAAGTTTGCCGCCTGACCAAAATATTGAAATCGTGCGCCTAAAGAGTTTAGAAATCAAAGGATTTAAGAGTTTTGCCGATAAAACTGTACTCCATTTCGATGAGGGTATCACAGGTGTTATTGGACCAAATGGCTGTGGAAAAAGCAATATTATTGATAGTATTCGATGGGTAATTGGCGAACACAAAATCAGTAATCTGCGAAGCGAAAATTTAGAAAGCTTGGTATTCAACGGCTCCAAAAGCCGTAGTGCCAGCGGTTTGGCAGAAGTGAGCCTTACTTTTGAGAATACCAAAAACTTACTTCCAACCGAATTTAATACTGTTACCGTAACCCGTAAATATTATAAAAACGGCGAAAGCGAATACCGTTTAAACGATGTGGCTTGTAGGTTAAAAGATATCCATAACCTGTTTATGGATACGGGTGTAAGTACCGATAGTTATGCTATTATCGAATTGGGCATGGTAGATGATATCATCAAAGACAAAGAGAACAGCCGTAGAAAAATGCTTGAACAAGCAGCCGGTATAACCATTTACAAAACCCGTAAAAAAGAAGCCAAACTAAAACTCGATGCTACTGAACAAGATTTAGCCCGTATTGAAGATTTATTATTCGAAATCAATAACCAACTTAAAAGCCTCGAAAGTCAGGCTAAAAAAGCAGAGAAATATTTCGAAATCAAAAAAGAATACAAAGAAATCAGCATCGAATTAGCTAAAGCGGCTTTAGAAGGGTTTAATATTACTTATCGCGATTTAAACCACCAACAACAGGCCGAAGTTGATAAACGTATTGAATTAGAAACCGAAATAGCCAAAGAAGAAGCGGCTTTACAACAAGAAAAATTAGCCTTCGTAGAAAAAGAAAAAGCCTTGCAGGATATGCAACATGCTTTTAATGATATGTTGGCAACCGTTCGCAATAAAGAAAGTGATAAAAGTTTAAGCGCTCAACGTTTACAATATTTAAAAGAACGCGAAACCAGTTTAAACGATTTTTTACAAAAAGCAGGCGGACAATTAAAAGGCCTCGAAGAAAGCATCGCCTTCACCAGTGTTCAAATTCGCGAAGATGAAGTGAAGTTGGGCGAAATGGAAGGCAAGTTAGATGAATTGAAAAATGAAGTAGAACAAAAGCGCCGCATTTTTGATGAAAAACGCAGCAGTATTGATGCTTTACGTAGAGAAAACCAAGCCATTCAACGCAATCAATTTGAAGCCGAAAAGAAAGTAGCCGTTGCCGATACCAGTATTCAAAATTTGCAACGTTCTATCGTTCAAATTCAGGATGAAAAAGCACAACGCCAATTACAATTACAACAATTGGAAGCCGAGCGTAAAGTTAAGGCCGATGAATTAGAGCAAAAGAAAATTGATTTACAACAGTTGCAAGATCATCACGAATTTACACGTGAGCAAATTTTCCAAACACAAAGTGTACTCGAAACTTTAAGAGCCGAATTGGCCGAAGAAAATCGCAAACTCGATAGCAAGAAAAATGAATATGCTTTGCTGAAAAGTTTGATAGATTCTATGGAAGGCTATCCAGAAAGTGTGAAATTTTTACATAAAAATCAAGGCTGGAATCACGAAGCACCTTTGTTAAGTGATGTGATTTATGTAAAACCCGAATATCGTGCTGCGGTAGAAAATGTATTGGAACCTTACCTCAATTATTATGTAGTAAATAATTTGGAAGAAGGGTTACAAGCCATCCATTTACTCGACCATCACCAAAAAGGAAAAGCCAATTTCTTCTTACAAGATAGCTTAACCGATGTTGCCGCTGCACATCAACCCGAAGGAACCATCCCGGCATTGTCTGTTGTAGAAGTAGATGGTAAATATGGCAATTTGGCTAAATATTTATTGGGTAATGTTTTCATCGCCGAAAATGAAGATGCGTTACGCAATAGCAATGGCGCTGTTATTCTCGAAAAAACAGGTAAATACGTTAAAGGAAAATATACTTTAACCGGTGGTAGTGTAGGTTTATTTGAAGGAAAGAAAATTGGTCGCGCTAAAAATTTAGAAAAATTAGCCGAAGAAATTCAAGCGCAAGATCAAGTGGTGAATGCATTAAAAGCCACCATCCAAGCAAGGCATAATGAAGTGATTGCTTTCAATGAACAGTTGAAAGAAAATGCTATAAAGCAAACACAAAACGACATTAATCAACTTACCAATACTGTTTTTGCTCTTCAAAATAAAGTAGAGAATTTACATCTATTAGAAGAAAATAGTACAAAACGAGTAGAAGATTTACAAGCACAATTAGAAGCCAATCACGATGCAATTTCTAGCACCCGAGATGAATTGGAAAAATTCAATACACAACTCGAAGAATTGGCCGATAAAATGCAAGGCGTTGAACAAGATTATGCGGCTGCCGAACAAGAATACAATTTTGCTACAGCATCTTTCAATGAGGGCAACTTACAGTTTACCAAACAACAAAGTAGGGTAGTATCTTTAAAACAAGAATTTGATTTCAAGAGCAATCAACTGAAAGATTTACAAGTACAAATTGAAAACAGCAGTGCTCAATTAAGCGAATCTGCCGCTAATATTGCCGAAACCACCACCGCATTAGCCGAAGTGGACGCATTGTTGGTTACGATGATTCAAAACAAAGAGGTAGAAGAACGTAAATTAAATGAAGCCGATCAAGCTTATTATAATGTGCGCAACGAATTAGCTGAGAAGGAAAGTGAATTGCGCCACAAACAAAAATCTAAAGAAGGCATCGATACCTTACTCAATGAAATAAAGGATAAGCTTACCGAATTGAAATTACAATTGGCCGGCATGAAAGAAAGGCTCAGTGTAGAATTCAAGGTAGATTTAGATGCCATCATTGATGAACCGCGTACTACCGAAACGCCATTGGAAGATCTTCAAGAGAAAAATGAAAGAATGCGCAAGCGTTTAGAAAATATCGGTGAAGTAAACCCAACGGCTATTGAAGCGTATACCGAAATGAAAAAACGGTACGAGTTTATCCTCGAGCAAAAGAACGATTTGGTTACGGCTAAAGATAGTTTGATGCAAACCATTCAAGAGGTAGAAGCTACAGCCAATCAGCAATTCCTAGATACGTTTAATCGTGTTCGTGAAAATTTTCAAAAAGTATTTAAAGCTTTATTTACCGAAGATGATACCGCCGATATGGTTTTGGTAGATCCCGAAAATTTAGCCGAAACCGGTATTGATATTGTGGCAAAACCAAAAGGTAAACGTCCATCTTCAATCGGACAATTAAGTGGAGGAGAAAAAACATTAACTGCAACAGCATTATTGTTTGCCATCTACTTAATTAAACCTGCTCCTTTCTGTATTTTAGATGAGGTAGATGCACCGCTTGATGATGCAAACGTAGGTAAGTTTACCAACATGATTAAACAGTTCAGCGAAAACTCTCAGTTTATCATTGTTACCCATAATAAAATGACGATGAGTGCGGTGGATGTTATTTATGGCGTTACTATGCAAGAGCCCGGAGTAAGTAAATTAGTGCCGGTAGATTTTAGAAGTTTAAATTAAACGT
>JBMOEQ010000021.1:0-25902 GCA_049314655.1 Ferruginibacter sp.
AATGAAGTCATTAAAACTAGGGTTCAAATTTTATCAGAAAACATTACCAAATGGGGATCAGAAAATGTACTGGTAACGCAAAATGATCCACGAGATTTTGAACGCTTACCTCATTTTTTTGATGTTATTGTAGTAGATGCGCCATGCAGCGGAAGTGGATTATTTAGAAAAGATCCGGATGCCATCAGCGAATGGAGTGAAGCGGCAGTGGAATTGTGCAGCAATCGTCAACAGCGCATTTTAGCCGATGTTTTGCCGGCGTTAAAACCGGGCGGCATTTTGATTTATTCAACCTGTTCGTATTCGGTAGCTGAAAATGAACAAGTATCGAAATGGTTGGTAGAAGCGCAAATGCTTGAAGGCGTTGCTTTAACAGTACACCCAAGTTGGAATATTATAGAAACGAACATAGCATCGGATAAAGCTTTTGGGTATAGGTTTTATCCAAATTTGCTAGAAGGGGAGGGATTTTATTTAGCCGCATTTCGAAAATCGAATGATGGAGGAAATGATGAAGGCTATAAAAAATCTAAATCAAAACTAGAACTGTTACCTGCAAAAACGGCGACTCATTTAAAATCGTTTATTGAAGTAGATAAGGATTACCTGTTCATTCAACAAGCAGAAAATGTTTTGGCTATACCCGCCAATTTTGAACAAATATTACATCAAGTAAAAAATGCATTATACCTTAAAAAAGCTGGAATCAATTTGGGGAGTTTAATACGAACCGAATTGGTGCCCGATCACGAATTGGCCATGAGTAATTTAGCTGCAGCTCATTGGCCTGTGGTAGAAACGGATTTGGAAAATGGGTTACAATATCTACGTAAGCAAGAAGTACATTTAGATACTATACCTAAGGGTTGGGCATTATTAAGCTATCGAAAAATTCCTTTGGGATGGATAAAAGGCCTATCCAATCGTATCAATAATTATTATCCAAAAGAATGGCGAATTTTGCACAAGTAATTTTCAGCATGATAATTGCTTTTTGATTCTTGATTTCATAAAATAAAATTCCAAAGTCCTTGCGGGATTAACTTCCCTATAAGACAACTAACCAACTTATTTATGCATCTTTGCAATGAAAATATCTTTAGTATGAAGCGAATTTTGATGTTATTGTTGGGTATACCGGCCATCCTTACGGCACAACAAAAGCCGTTGGTGGTTGAGGGTATTGGTCCAGGCTTGTACATTACCCATAAAGTAGCCGCCAAAGAAAATTATTATAGTATTGGTAGGTTATATAATATTAGTCCAAAAGAAATTGCACCCTTCAATAAATTAGTGCTTGAGGCCGGATTAAGTTTAAACCAAGTTATTCAAGTTCCACTGAGTACTTCAAATTTTTTACAATCGGGTAATGCGGCTCCTGATGAAGCTTTAGTGCCCGTTTATTATGCCGTAAAAGAAAAGGAAGGTTTATTTAGAGTAAGCGAAAACCACAATAAAGTGCCCATCGAATTTTTAACCAGTTGGAATAAATTATCGAGCACCGCATTACCCAAAGGCACTACATTAATTATCGGATATTTGAAAGTGAAGAAAGAATTGTCGGCTTTTGCATCCATGGCTGTAACCAAACCTACAGATGTTGCCGTTGCTGCACCAGTAACGCCTGCTGTAACCACGCCACCGGTAAAAGCGCCAGTTAAAGAACCTGTAGTTACTGCGCCTCCTGTTAAAGCACCTGTTAAAGAGCCTGTAGTTACTGCACCTCCGGTTAAAAAAGAGCCAACACCGCCTGTTGTAAAAGAAACACCTCCTGTTGTAAAAGAAGCGCCGGTTGTTACATCAAGAAAATTAGATGGGGGTACTTTTAAAACCGAATTTGAGCGACAAGCTAAAAATAGAAATTTAAGTAATGAATCTGGTTCGGCAGCTGTATTTAAAAGTACCAGCGGTTGGGAAGATGGCAAGTATTATTGCTTACACAATACGGCTGCACCCGGTACAATATTAAAAATTACCAATGCTATTTCGGGTAAAACCGTATATGCCAAAGTGTTGGATATCATCCCTGATATTAAGCAAAATGCCGGATTGATTATTCGATTGAGTAATGCCGCTGCAGATGAATTAGGCGCTACTGCAGATGCTAAGTTTGATTGTTCAATTAATTACGCAAAGTAAAGTAGAATAGAATATTGATTTCAACTCGGTTACATTATTATATACTAAAAACCCTTCTCTTTGGAGAAGGGTTTTCTATTGTAATGATATTGATTGATTAAGGGAAAATACCTAATTCAACATAAGTAATGGCCACTTTATTAATAGCGCTTACATAAGCTGCAGTTCTCATATCAGGGATTTCGGGATTGCTTTTCCAAACATCCATGATTTCGCGAGTGGCGTTAATCATCGTTTCTTCTAAACCACTATGAACTAAATCAACCTCATCTGGTCCGTGAATGATAGATTCTCTTTCTGGGCCTGTAACCGTTTTGCCGGTTAGGGCTTCAATTTGGGTTAACATGGAAATGTTTTGATTTTCATTAAAACGTTTTTCCATTCTACCATAACGAACATGACTTAAATTCTTCAACCATTCGAAATAACTTACGGTAACACCTCCAGCATTTAAATACATATCCGGTACACAAAGAATACCTTTTTGAACAAATACTTCATCAGCTTCTGGTGTACATGGTCCGTTTGCCGCTTCGCCAATGATTTTTGCTTTAATACGGGGAGCATTTTCGCCGTTGATTACATTTTCAAGTGCTGCCGGAACCAAAATATCACATTCCAATTCTAATGCTTCTGAACTTTTTTCAATGTTTTTAGCACCAGGGAAGTTCAATATAGATCCAGTTGCTCTACGGTGTTGAAATACTTCTTCTTCATTTAAACCAGCTTCATTGTAAATAGCGCCTTCATATTCGGCTAGTGCAATTACAATGGCACCGTGTTCGCGGAAAAATTTAGCTGTATGATATCCCACATTTCCCAATCCTTGTACAATGATTTTTTTGCCTTCAATGCCAACAGTTAGTCCACGTTTGGTCATTTCATCCTCCATATTACATACTTCACGGATACCGAAGAATACACCTAAACCAGTAGCTTCTTTTCTTCCACGTACACCACCTTGCGTAATAGGCTTTCCGGTAACACAACCTGCAGCATCAATTTCACCCGGTTTTAAAGATTGGTAAGTATCTACAATCCACGACATTTCTCTTTCGCCAGTTCCGTAATCGGGTGCTGGAACGTCGATGCCCGGGCCAATAAAGTTTTTCTTTACCAACTCTGAAGTATATCTACGGGTAATTTTTTCTAATTCGTAAGTAGAATATTGGCGAGGGTTAATTTTAATACCGCCTTTAGCACCACCGAAAGGTACATTTACTATGGCGCATTTATACGTCATCAAGGAAGCCAAAGCCATTACCTCATCTTGATTTACTTCTTCACTGAAACGAATACCGCCTTTACATGGAGATTTGTGTTGACTATGTTGAACACGGTAAGCTTCAATTACTTCAATGGTTCCGTCGTCTTTTTTAACGGGGAAACGCATTTGATAAACACTGTTACAAGCTTTAATTTGTTCTAGGATACCAATATCCCATTTGGTAAAATGGGTAGCTTTATCAAAACTTTTTTCTACACTTTTGAAGAAGCTGTACTTTTTCTCTGCTGACATAAAATTGATTTTTTGCAATCGTTATTAATACAATAGCAGCTGGCAGGCAGCTATTTTTTGAATGAGTAGGGATTAATCTTCCAGTTTGCTGATTTTGCGATCAACATTGGCAACATATAAAAACAAGCCTACAAGAATGGTTATACAAATAGCCATTACTACATAGATCTTATCGTTACTTCTCATGCCGCTTTCATTAGTGTCTGTTGCCATTTGTGCAAATGACGTTTGGCTAAACAAAAATGTAAGTGCAAAAAGGAAGGATTTGAATAATTTATTTAACATGGAGAATATTTTTTTCTTTTAATAAACCATACCTGATACTTAATGTTGTAACCCAAGTGCCTAACAACGTCCATCCTATTACAGCCGGCCAAAATACCATTCGCATTGTGGCATCTAAGTCGGCGCCATTTAACCCTGGATTTCCTTCAACCCCTTTACCTCCTGGATGTAAAGATTCTACCATTCTAGGTAAAATTAAAATCAATGGCAAATAAAGGAAATAAGCGAAAATATTATACACGGCACTAATCTTAGCTCTTTTATCAATATCCGGAACTGCATTTCTTAAAACTAAATAAGCAAAATAAATTAAAAGGGCTATGGCTACTCCAATTTGTTTAGGATCGTTACTCCAAGGAGCCCCCCAAGTATAGTTTGCCCAAATTGCACCGGTTACTAAACCCAACAAACCCATTAAAATACCCGTTTTGGCATAAGCCGCGGCGTAGATATCATTTCTTAAATCGGGCTTACGTAAATAGGCAATAGAATAACCCATTGATATGGATAAAAGGATTATTTGCCCAAACCACATCGGTACATGGAAAAATAAGTTCCTAATCGTTTCTTTAAGATTGCCAAGAATAGGGACTTTAATTAAAAATCCTGCTGAAAACGTGTACAGAAGCAAGATTATGCATAATATTTTCCACCAGTTTTTTCGCATTGCAAATTAGGTTAGTTGCAAAATTAAGGGAATGGTTTAGTTGAACAAACTGTAAATGTATAATTAACACATTAAGCTTTTAGTTTTTCAAAATTTCCTATCTAATCTGTAAATTCTTTTTTTAAAATTATGTTGCAAGGTTTTCAAACGAATGCTTTAATCTTTCCATAAAAAGGGGAATAAAATAACCGACAAAGCAACAACCATTACATTTAATCCTATGATGAGTAAACTCAATTGTAATAGTGCACCATCTTTAAAAATTTCTCCAAATGCCGATTTCGATAAGCGCATAAGCAATAATAATTGTGGAATAATTAATGGAAAACCAAGAATTGCCATTAATGCAGCATTTTGTTGTGCCCTAGCTGCAATTGCGGCCAATAATGTAAAAACTAAACTCATGCTGATGCTACCTAAGCAAACAATGCCAATAAACCTTGCAGGATATACTATAGGATTTTTCAACAGTAAAATAAATAACCCTAAACTTAATAAACTCATACATACCATTAATAAAGTATTGTAAATGAGTTTTGCGATAATAAATTCTTTAGCTCCAGATAAAGTGTAAAAATATAGCATGCGCCCCTTGCTTTCTTGTAAAAAACTTTTGGCAACGGCATTTACGCAAACAAAAAGCTGTATTACCCAAAATAATCCATTCCATACTTCTGCTTCTGGTTCGGCTATTGATAAGTATAAAACAAAAATGGTGGAAGCTATATATAATAAGATACCATAAAAACTATGCTGTTGCCGAAGCTCCAACAAGATGTCTTTTTTTAATAAGGCGATAACGGTTTTCATCCTGCTGCAATGTTACCATTTTCTATTCAACCGAATAGAAATTTGGGTTGAAATTTAGAATTGTCATCAATGTTTGAACAACAATACTTATCCAATTATGCAACACTGTTGAAATAATAGGCCTTTCTTGTACATGAAATTTTTTTATCTTGATGCCACACCAAATTAAAAACAATAAAAACTGCTTATGAAAAAACTCTTTTCTATTGTCCTTGCATTAATGGTATGGGGCGCAATTCAGGCTCAGGATGGAAGATTTTGGTCACCTGTGAATGAGGCTTCGTTAGGTAAAAATGTGTTTGCCAATCGATATAAACCTCAAGCCTATCGGTTGTTTGCTTTAAATGAAATGGCTATGCAAACCAACCTTACCCTTGCACCTTCAGAAAGAAATGTTGCTATTAAAAATTCGGCGTATATATTAAATGTTCCGGATGAAAATGGCAATATGCAAGCTTTTAAAGTTGTAGAAGCAATGGTAATGGATCCAGTGCTTGCTGCAAAATATCCTAACATTAAATCTTATGCCGGTGTAGGTATTACCGATCCTACGGCAACTATTCGTTTAGATTTTTCTCCACGTGGTTTTCATGCCATGATTCTTTCTGCAAAACACACTACCATATACATCGATCCAGTAGATGCAGCTACACATAGTTATGTAGTTTTTGCAAGAAAAGATGTGGTGAATTATCAAAAATCATTTCAGTGTTTAACTGCCGAATCTGCTCAAAATCAAGTTATAAATGCAGCACCTCCAATTGGCTTCCGCGGTGCCGATGATGGTCGTTTACGTACGTATCGTTTGGCTTTAGCTTGTACCGGTGAATATGCCAATTATTTTTTGAATGGCACAGAAACCACAGATGCACAACGTAAAGCAAAAGTGATTGCAGCAATGAATACATTAATGACGCGTACCAATGCTATTTATGAAAGAGATTTTGGTGTTCGTATGAATTTAATTGCAAACAATGATGCCATTATCTATTTAAATTCATCAACCGATCCATGGTCAACAGAATGGAATACCAAAACACAACAAACCATTGATGCGGTTATTGGAAATGCCAATTATGATATCGGCCATTTGGTTCACAAAGAATCATCTGCTGCTAATAATAATGGTAATGCAGGATGTATAGGATGTGTTTGTAAAACAGGTTCTAAAGGCAGTGCATTTACCTCTCATGTTATACCTGAAGGCGATCCATTTGTTGTAGATTATACCACGCATGAAATGGGCCATCAATTTGGTGCTAACCATACGTTTACTTTCAGCAATGAAACCGGTACTGGTGCTCAAATGGAACCTGGTAGCGGATCAACCATTATGGGATATGCAGGAATTACAGGAGCTACCAACGATGTACAGTCACATAGTGATGATTATTTCCATGCACGCAGTATTGAACAAGTTACCGATTATATTAAATTAACAACTGGTGGTGCAGCATGTGCAGTTGTTACCATCACTGGTAATGCTACTCCAACTGTAAATGCAGGTTTAGATTATACAATTCCAAAATCTACTCCTTTCACCTTAATAGGAACAGGTACAGATGCCGATGCTGCAGATGTATTAACTTATGTATGGGAACAATTTAATACCGGTACTTCAACTACAACTATTCCTAGTGCAACGGCCACTACAGGACCAGTATTCCGTTCTAGAAATTATTCTGTAGATAATTCTAGAACTTTCCCCATTTTAGCTTCTGTATTAGATGGCACCAATGGTAATAAATGGGAGCGTTTACCTTCTGTAGCACGTACATTAGCTTTCCGTTTTACTGCCAGAGATAACCATGCAGGTGGAGGTAATAACAATAGTGATAACATGAATGTTACCATTTCTTCTGCTACTGGGCCATTTGCAGTTACTGCTCCCAATACCGCAGTAACTTGGGCAGGAGGTTCGGCGCAAACCATTACCTGGAGTGTGGCAGGAAGCAATGGTACTCCTGTAAATTGTGCTAATGTAAAAATCTCCTTATCTACCGATGGAGGTTTAACATTCCCTACAGTTCTTGCTGCATCTACTCCAAATGATGGTACCGAAGTTTTAACCATCCCTACAACGCCTTCTACAACAGCCAGAGTTAAAATTGAAGCAGTTGGTAATATCTTCTTCGATATATCTAATACCAACTTTACTATTGGAGGAGCAGTGCTTTGTGGAAATCCAAGTGGATTAAATGCTTCAGCAATTGGAAATAATACAGCAACCTTAGGTTGGACAGCTGTAAGTGGTGCATTAAGTTATGATGTAGATTATAAAGCTGCCGCTTCTGCAACATGGATTAATGCTGCAACAGCAACTACTGCAACTTCAGTAAACATTGCAGGATTAACTCAAGGTACCTTACACGATTATAGAGTTCGTGCAACTTGTACTGCCGGAACAGGCGCTTATACTACTGCACAGTTTACCACTACTGCTCCGTTTGTTTGTGCAGCACCTACAGGATTAACTGCAAGTGCAATTACTGCAACAACTGCAACAATTGGTTGGACAGCAGTATCTGGAGCTGTTAGTTATTTAGTAGAATATAAAGCCAATACGTCTGCTACTTGGATTGTAGCTGCCGCCGCTTCCACTGCAACTTCAGTTAATTTAACAGGCTTATCTGCTACTACTTTATACAATTGGCGTGTAACTACAAATTGTAGTGCTGGAACAAGCAGTGCAACTGCTGCTTCGTTTACTACTATTGCAGTTTCTACTTGTACCGATATTTACGAGCCTAATAATACTTCAGCTACTGCAAAACCTATTACAGTTGGGGTTAATAATTCCGGCTTAATTGGGGCAAGTGGAGATAATGACTACTATACATTTAGCAACACTTCAACTAAAAGAAGAGTTAGGGTTTCATTAACCAATTTGGCTGCAGATTATGATATGAAATTATATCGCCCAAGTGGTACTTTGCAAGCTACTGCTCAAAATTCGGGTACTGCAAATGAACTCATAATCTATAACAATACTACAACAAGTAACGTAGGTACTTATCGTTTATGGGTTTATGGTTACAGCGGCGCATTTAATGCAACTCAATGTTATACTTTAAATGTTCAAATTAGCGCTACCAATTTCACCGCAAGAGGCGATGTTGCAGGTGCCGATGCTGTTGATGTTTTAAGAACAGGTTCAATTAAAGCTTACCCTAATCCTGCTTCTTCTTCCTGCACCATTAGTTTCGACGCTTATGAAAAAGGAAATGCAGTAATTACTTTGTCTAACCAAGTTGGACAAGAAGTATTGCGCAAAACCGTTGGCGTTAATAATGGAATTAATATAAATTCAGTTGATGTTAGTAAATTGAAAGCTGGCGTTTATATTATTAAAGTGAATAATGGAAAAGACGTTCAAACGCAAAAATTGGTCATTAGCCGATAATTATTTTGCACTATATAAAAAAAGCGGATCTCATTTGAGGTCCGCTTTTTTTATGATTTTCAGGGATAAAAATGTAAGTTTATAAAAGAAATAGAGTTCTGGAGGGACTAAAAATTCCTTTTAAAACGTTATTATGAATTAAACCGTATGAAAACCAGATAATTATGGTAGGGGGAATTCGAAAAATAATGCTCATTTTGGTGCTCTTTATTTGTTTTTTGGGCATTGGAAAGCACGGAATAAGCCAATCAACTGTTGTGCAAGCAATTGCCGATTTAAGGGGTGTTGATTTTTCGAAATCTACAGTTAAACTCAATGGTGAATGGGCGTTTTATTGGAAACAGCTCATTCAGCCCGGTAATATCCCCGCTTCTTCAACCGGCTTCATACCATTCCCTTCTATATGGAATGATCAAACAATTAATGGGCAAGTTTTATCTGCCGAAGGATTTGCTTCTTATAAGGCAACTCTTATTTTGCCAACTAATCATCCAAAACTTTCTATCACAATGCCCGATGTGTATTGCGCACATCGACTTTATTGCAATGATAGTTTAATTGCCCAAAATGGAACTGTAGATAGTATCGCAAAAAATTACATACCACAATGGTTGCCTCAAACAGTTTTATTACCCGTTGAAAAAGATACTATAACGTTAGTGTTACAAATTGCCAATTACTCACATGCAAAAGGAGGAATTGTTAAAGATATTATTGTTGGGAAAAGTTCGTTTTTAGAGCTAAATGACAAACAAGATTTTGGCAGCGATTTCTTATTGGCTGGCTGCTTATTTATGGGGGGATTATTTTTCTTCGGCTTATACTTATTTGGAAAAAACGATAAAGCTACACTCTATTTTTCGCTATTTAGTATGTTGTACAGTTACCGTATAGTAGGTAGTTTTTCCTATGCATTACATAGCATTTATCCTAATTTCAATTGGAACTTAGCCGTACGATTAGAATACTTTACGCTTTATGGTAGTGTATTTTTGTTTCTTCAATATGTGCGCAACCTATACCCGAATGATTTTTACAAACCTTTAATGAAATTATTATCATTCTGTTGTTTAATTATTTGTGCTTCGCCAATTGTTGCAACAACTGATGTATTTACAAGCTTTATTAATCCTTTCCTCATTGCCATGTTTTTCTGTGTGTTGTATATTTTGATTATTTTCATTACAGCCATTCGAAAAAGAAGATTAGCTTCTCAATATGCACTCTCAAGCATCATCATTTTATGCTTTGTTGTAACCATTATTAATCTCGAGTATTTTGGCATTGCTATTCCCTCCAGATTAATTGTTTTCTTTGGTTACGCTTCTTTCTTTTTTCTTCAATCTTTAATTCTTTCTTATCGTTTTGCTTATACGTTTAAAAAAGCGAGAAGACAAGCCGAGCAAGGGTTGAAGGCTAAAAGCGAGTTCTTATCTACCATGAGTCATGAAATTCGTACACCATTGAATTCTGTTATTGGTATGAGTCATTTATTATTAAAGCAAGATCCTCGGGAAGATCAAAAAGAACGATTGAATGTGTTACTTTTTTCGGCTAATAATTTACTCACAATTGTTAACGATATACTAGACTATAATAAAATTGAAGCCGGTAAAATTAAATTCGAACATATTGAAATGGATATTCGTTCTATTGTGTACAATATTATATCCGGATTTAAAACTAATGCAGATGATAAGGGCATAGGCTTGAGGCTACAAATAGATGAAAAATTGAAGCATAAAGTTATTGGTGATCCTACCCGTTTATCGCAAGTAATTACCAATCTTGTGCACAATGCCATCAAGTTTACAAAGCATGGAGAAGTGGTGGTATCTATACATGTAGAAACTACTTCAACCGAAACCATTACCTTAACCACAAAAGTTACTGATACAGGCATTGGTATTCCTTTTGAAAAACAGCAACTCATTTTTGAGCAATTTTCACAAGCCGATTCTTCTACTTCAAGAAGCTATGGGGGCACCGGATTAGGACTCTCCATAACGAAGGCAATTTTAGCATTACAAGGGTGTATTTTAAAATTAGAAAGTGAACCCGATAAGGGCTCGGTATTTTACTTCACCCAAACCTATCCTGTTTCTCATGTTGTTGAAACCGCCACTACTGAAATGTCAAGCTTACCCGATGAATCAGAAAAACCTTTAAGTGGAATAGTTATTTTATTAGTAGAAGATAATTTAATTAATGTGATGGTAGCAAAAAGTTTCTTAGAAAGATGGGGTGCTACCATTGATGTAGCCGAAAATGGTAAAATTGCAATCGACTTATTAGATGTTAATAGACATGCACTTATTTTAATGGATATGCATATGCCTGTAATGGACGGTTACGAAGCTACCAAGCTTATTCGTCAACAAGGTATTCAAATTCCTATCATTGCACTAACCGCAAGTTTGCCTAAAGATAAAGACCAAGATGTAAGAAAAGCAGGCATCGATGATATTGTAATCAAACCTTTTGTGCCCGATGAATTGTACCGTAAAGTATTGCATTATTTAGCGGCAGGAAGTAAAAAAGATTAACCTTTTTTATTCAACAGTTCAGCTACTTGTTGTTCTAATGTCTTTAAACGCTTTTCCATTTCCGGTAAATTACGGGCTACTGCTTGGCTGCGCAATGCTGTTGTATAATCGTAAGCCGGCGAACCTGTAACCGCAGTATTCGGCAATTTTATAGATTTGCTCACACCACTTTGTGCATTGATTTTACTGCCATCGGCAATTTGAAGATGCCCAACAATGCCTACTTGTCCGCCAATCATAACACGGTTACCAATTTTTGTACTTCCGCTAATGCCCGATTGAGCCGCAATAACAGAATAATTGCCTACTTCAACATTATGTGCTATTTGTAATAAATTATCCAATTTAGCCCCCGACTTAATAATCGTACTCCCGATAGTTGCTCTATCTATTGTTGTGTTAGCACCAATCTCTACATCGTTTTCAATAACTACATTTCCTATTTGTGGTACTTTACGGAATGTGCCATCGGGCTGGGGTGCAAAACCAAATCCATCACTGCCTATAATGGTACCTGCATGGATTATTACATTATTGCCAATAACCCCGTCGTAATAAATTTTAACGCCGGGATGAATGATACTGTTTTCTCCAATGGTAACATTATTGCCTATAAATGCGCCAGGAAATATTTTACTGCCATTCCCAATCACCACATTTTCGCCAACATAAACAAATGCACCAATGAAAACCTGCTCTCCAACTTTTGCGGTGGCATGAATGTAAACTGGCTCTTGAATGCCGCTTAATTGCTGGGTTTTAATTTGTTGGTATTTATCTAATAGTGTTGCAAATGCTGTATAAGCATCTTCTGCTCTTAATAAAGTACATTGTACAGGCTGCTTCAATTCTAACGATTTGTTGATGATAACAATCGATGCCTTGGTGGTGTACAAGTACTCTTCGTATTTAGGGTTGGCTAAAAATGCAAGTTGCCCCGCTTGAGCTTCTTCAATTTTACCAAAAGATCCAACTAAAGAATCCGGATTACCTTCTATTTCACCCTGTATGATCAGGGCTATTTGTGCTGCAGAAAATTGCATATTGCTTTATTTTCGGGTGATGGTACTGCTTTGGGATAGAATCTTTTACAAAAGTACACTTGCTTCTTATCTCAAATGACAAATGTAGTATTTTTTGACCTTGCCGATGAGGTTTTGACTGATTAACGCATTATCTACTTCAGAGATGTCTTTTACAGTTCCATCTTTAAACAAAATATGTATCTGCTCATTATGAAAATTATATGTACTGCTAGATGCCTCGCCATTAAATACCAACCATTGCGCATCTGCTTGGTTGATTTTTAAAACTTCCATTGCATGTTCAATATGAGCTTGCATAGTTTCATCGCTAACCGGTTCCGATAAAAATTTCACTTTCAGTAAATTTCTATTGATGATGCCATTACACAAATACGCTAAAACCACATCTTCATGTTTACTCCATAGTTTAATGGCAGTGAGTATATCATGGTCATCTAAACTGCAAAAGGTTTCTAAAGAAATATTTTCTGCCGGTTCATGAATTACTTGATTTAGCGGTTCGTGGCAAATAGCTTTTATGAATCGGGCTCTTTTAATGATGCGCTTCAACATTTGCTCGGCACAAAGCACCGTTTTATGTAAATACACTTGCCAATACATCAACCTACGGGCTACTAGAAATTTTTCAATAGAATAAATGGCTTTTTCTTCCACCATCAATTCGCCATTGTGTATGGTTAACATTTTTAAAATTCTATCATAACCTACAACGCCTTCATTAACACCCGAGAAAAAACTGTCTCTGGTTAAATAATCCATTCGGTCTACATCCAACTGTCCGCTTACCAACTGGTGCAAAAACTTTTTATGATAACTGCCTTTAAAAATTTCAATGGCTAAACTAAGCTTGCCTTCAAATGCAATATTTAGCGATTCCATCAATTGCAAAGAAATATCTTCATGATGGCGGCCTTCAATTAAAACATGTTCTAAAGCATGACTAAATGGTCCGTGCCCGATATCATGTAATAAAATTGCAATTTTTGCACCTTGTTCTTCTGCTACTGTAATGGCAACGCCTTTGTTACGCAATTCAAAAATAGCATTGCTCATTAAATGATAGGCTCCTAAAGAATGATGTAAACGCGTATGTACAGCACCCGGATATACCAAATGTGCCATTGCCATCTGGTGAATTCTACGCAAACGTTGGTAATATGGATGCGCAATGATTTGATGAATGAGTTCGTCGTTAATGGTGATAAAACCATAAACCGGATCATTGATTATTTTATTGTACGACATTTTGAAGGTTTAATGAGCCAAAGTGCAATTTACAGCACCAATTGAATGTTAAAAGAACTACAAAGCTAAATAAAGCGATTAACCATAGGTTTAAAAAATTAAATTTGTAGGAAACCACCAAACTTTTGGGTTAATGGTAAACCATAAGATAACCCTTATCCATTTTAAATTTATTAATTATGAGCATTTCAAAAATATTGTGGGTAGATGATGAAATTGATAGTTTAACTTCTCAAATCATGTTTTTAGAGAATAAAGGTTATCAAGTAGAAACCAAAACCAATGGCTTCGATGCAGTAGAATATGTAAAAAACAATATTGTAGATGTGGTATTGATGGATGAAAGTATGCCGGGGATTACCGGGTTACAAACTTTGCAGCAAATCAAAGAAATCAACAATAATTTGCCGGTGGTACTTATTACAAAAAATGAGGCCGAAAATTTAATGGATGAAGCCATCGGCTCTCAAATCAGTGATTACTTAATTAAGCCGGTAAATCCCAATCAAGTATGGTTGAGTTTAAAAAAACTAATCGATAATAAAAGATTGGTTGCCGAAAAAACAACCTCTGCTTATCAACAAGAATTCAGGAGTTTATTCATGGCATTAAGCAGCAATCCTAACCATAACGAATGGATGGAGATTTATAAAAAATTAGTGTATTGGGAGTTGGAAATCAATAAAAGTGATAGTCCCGAAATGCAAGAGGTATTTCATTCTCAAAAAGCTGAAGCCAATACCGAATTTTTTAAATTTATTTCGCGCAATTATGCTTCTTGGGTGCATCCTAAAAGTGCCGATGCACCGGTGATGAGCCATAATTTGATGAAATTTAAAGTGCTGCCCCATCTCGAAAAGGGCACACCATTGTTTTTTATTTTAATCGACAATTTGCGATTCGATCAATGGAAAACCATTCAACCCATCTTTGCCGAAAATTTTAGAATTCAAGAAGAAGATTCTTTTTATTCCATACTGCCCACGGCAACGCAATATGCACGTAATGCCATTTTCTCTGGCTTGTTACCCATAGATATCGAAAAGCAATTTCCGGTGCAATGGAAAAATGATGATGAAGAAGGCGGAAAAAATATGTTTGAAGAAGAATTCATCAAAGCCCAATTGAAACGTTTAGGTAAAGGCGATATAAGATTTTCATACACTAAAATTACCAATAACAACGACGGACAAAAATTGGTAGACAATATGCACAATTTCTTGCAAAACGATTTCAATGTCATTGTGTACAATTTTGTAGATATGCTCAGTCATGCACGTACCGAAATGGAAGTATTAAAAGAATTGGCTGGAGATGAAGCCAGTTATAGAAGCATTACCGAAAGTTGGTTTCAACATTCGCCCTTACATCAAGCATTGAAAAAAATTGCCGATAAGCCTGTAACGGTTATTGTAGGTACCGATCATGGAAGTGTGCGTGTGCGTACTCCGGCAAGGGTTATAGGCGATAAACAAACCACTGCAAACCTTCGATACAAACATGGCCGTAATTTAAACTATGATGCTAAAGATGTGTTGGCTTTTAGAGATCCTCGCGAAGCAGGCTTGCCAGTACCCAATGTAAATTCGTCGTTTATTTTTGCTAAAGAAGATATCTTTTTATGTTATCCTAACAACTACAACCATTTTGTAAATTATTACCGCAATACATTTCAACATGGCGGAATTAGTTTAGAAGAAATGATAGTGCCGGTAATTCGTATGACCAATAAATAATGCCTGTATACGGTATGTTTTGCTTCACTTGTTGTTGGCTACACTTCAACAAATACGGGCCTTTGCATATAATTCAAAATAAGAAATACACAACTTGTGGAGAAACTTATTTTGATAATCCTTCGCGATAGAGCAAGTTGCACTATAATCTGTAACGATTTCCTTTTAAAAAGGTGTTTTCTATAAAGTATTATGAAGTATACGATTACCACATTAGATAAAATTGAGAGAATTGCTGAAGAATGCGGTTATGTTATTCGTTATGAAAGAGGAAATTTTCAAAGCGGATATTGTATCCTTCAAGCCAAAAAAGTTATTGTACTCAATAAGTTTTTACAAACCGAAGGTCGTATCAATACCATGATCGATCTTATTCCTCAACTCAACATTAATTTCGATGCTCTTACTTTCGAAAGTCAAAAGATGTTCGATGAAGTGATGTCGGTTGGCGCTGCACGATAATTTCTACAATATTCATTTCTATTTCTTTTTTGCAACATTTTGAAGCACTACCTTTAGGGTGTGTATTGTCCGCCATTAACCATAACTTTTTTAGGTACAGGCACCAGCAGTGGTGTTCCTATGATTGGCTGTCAATGCGAAGTGTGTGCTTCTTCCGACCCGCACGATACCCGCCTTCGCAGTAGTATTTTAATAGAAAGCGAAACCACCTGTTTTGTAATTGATACTACTCCCGATTTTCGTTTTCAAATGCTTCGCCAAAAAGTTAATAAGTTAGATGCAGTAGTATACACACATCCACATAAAGATCATGTTGCTGGCTTAGATGATATAAAAGCATTTTGCTACTTCACCGGAAAGCCAATGCCTGTTTATGCCAATGCCCTTACCGAAACAGCATTGCGAAGAGAGTTTGCGTATATTTTCGCCGATTTTAAATATCCGGGTGTTCCCGAAATAGATTTACATGCTATCGATACCAATCCTTTTACCATTGGTGATATCCCACTAATACCCATTCATGTATGGCACTTGAAAATGCCGGTATTGGGTTTTCGAATAGGCAATTTCACCTATATCACTGATGCCAATAAAATTGATCCGCAAGAGCAACAAAAAATCATCGGTAGTGAAACGCTGGTACTAAATGCATTGCGCCATCAAAAACACATCTCGCATTTTACCTTAAGCGAAGCCGTAGAAATGGTGCAATCGCTTCAAATTCCTACTGGTTATTTTACGCACATTAGTCACCAATTAGGACAACACCAACACATCAACAATACTTTGCCAGATGGTATTCAATTGGCTTTTGATGGTTTACAATTACAGGTTGAAGCATGTAATACAGCAGTATAATTGTTCTAAAGTGTTAAAGAAAAAAACGTAAGGCTTATGGTATTTTTCTGTTGCTAAACGTTTCGCCAAAACAACTGAGATTTCTACTTTCAATGCATGAAAAACAATAAGGTTGTACATGCCATAAATGCATATTTTAATTTTACCAAACGCGAAAGAAACGGAATTTTGGTGCTGCTTATTTTTATCGGCATCTTGTTCATTGTGCCTAAACTTTATGTGCAATGGCATTCCTCTTCGCCAATACAGGATAAACAATTTAAGGAAGAAATTGCTGCATTAGAATTGCTCGAAAAAGACAGCAATACCGCATATACTTATATTAAAGATGATGATCAAAACAATGCCACTATCAAAACCTCAAACCAACTGGGCACTTTATTTTATTTTAATCCTAATACCGCTTCCATTGCCGATTGGCAGCGTTTAGGCATCCGCGATAAAACCATACAAACCATACAACGTTACCTCAGTAAAGGTGGAAAATTTAAAACGCCAAACGATATTAAAAAAATCTGGGGTATTCCGCCTCAAATTGCCGAAAAACTCATTCCCTATATTCAAATTCCGGAAAGTAGTGCAACCAGTAATTTCAATCTATCAACGACGCCCAAACACTTTACTCCAAAATCTATTCCTATCATCAACATTAATTTTGCAGATACCACGCAGTGGATTGCCTTGCCCGGCATTGGCGCAAAATTATCCAACCGTATTGTTGCTTTTCGCGAAAAATTGGGTGGGTTTTATAACATTGCGCAAGTTGCCGAAACATACGGTTTGCCCGATAGTACTTTTCAAAAAATTCTACCCTTTTTAAAATTACCTAACCCAACTATCAAACGCATCAATATCAATAAAGCTACTGTAGATGAATTAAAAGTGCATCCCTATATTCGTTTCAATATTGCCCAAGCCATCATTCAATACCGCAATCAACATGGGGCATTTAATCAAATAACCGATCTGCAAAAAAATCACGCCATTTCAGTAGAACAATTTCAAAAAATGAGCCCTTATTTAACAGTAGATGATTGATCGCCTTAAATTAAACACAACTCTTTTAACTAACGATTGTTAGTATTTAAAATACACTTATTTTGCAGTTAAATCATTTGCGATATGAATTTTCAAACGAACGAAATAACGCTTCAAGTGGCACAAACTGCTCGCGACTTTGCGCACCAATACATTAAACCACATTTGATGGAATGGGATGAAAGTCAGGAATTTCCTATCCATATTTTCAAAAAATTGGGCGAAATGGGCATGATGGGTGTTTTAGTTCCCGAAGCTTATGGCGGTTCGGGCTTAAGTTATTTCGAGTACAATGCCATCATTCAAGAAATAGCAAAAGTTTGTGGCTCTATCGGGTTGTCATTAGCGGCACATAACTCGCTTTGCACCGGGCATATTTTAGCCTTTGGTAACGACGCACAAAAAACAAAATATCTGCCCAAACTGGCTACTGCTGAGTATTTGGGCGCTTGGGGTTTAACCGAACCCAATACCGGAAGCGATGCCGGAAATATGAAAACCACCGCAGTAAAAGACGGCGATGAGTGGATACTTAATGGCACAAAATGTTGGATCACTCACGGAAAATCGGGCGATGTAGCTGTGGTTATTTGTCGTACCGGCGATCCGCGTACCAAAGACAATTCAACCGCATTTATAGTAGACAGAGGCACATCTGGTTTTAGTGCAGGAAAAAAAGAAAATAAATTGGGTATGCGTGCCAGCGAAACTGCCGAAATGATTTTCGATAATTGCCGCATTCCCGATGCTAATCGATTAGGCGAAGTTGGTTCCGGATTTAAACAATCTATGAAGGTTTTAGATGGTGGTCGAATTTCTATAGCCGCACTCAGTTTGGGTATTGCAAAAGGCGCCTACGAAGCTTCGTTGAAATATGCTCAAGAGCGCTACCAATTCGATCAACCCATTGCTAATTTCCAAGGCATCAGTTTTAAATTGGCCGATATGGCTACCGAAATTGCAGCAGCCGATTTATTAATAGAACAAGCTTGCGATTTAAAAATCAAAGGCCTGCCCATGACCAAAGAGGCGGCTATGGCAAAATATTATGCCAGTGAAGTAGCTGTAAAAACGAGCACCGAAGCCGTGCAAATTTTTGGCGGATATGGCTATACGAAAGATTTTCCTGTAGAAAAATTTTATCGCGATAGTAAGTTATGCACCATCGGAGAAGGTACCAGCGAAATTCAAAAATTAGTCATCAGTAGGGAAGTGTTGAAGTAATTTTTTTTGAACGTCAGCTGTCGTAATTATTTCAACTGCAGTCCCGCTATTCGCTTATACGCCGGCACAAGCCCACGCAAAGGCTTCACCGGGGTATCGCTGCTATCGGGCGTACATTTCAACCGCATCGCTTTAAGCGGCTTTTGTGGCACTAAATAAACTTACACATAGAAAAATATTTTTATACTTCACCATTTGCACTTTATTTTGCACTTATGAATAAATTGTTTTCAATAATTATAGTTTGCTTGTGTTTTGCTTGTTTAGGGAGTTGCACAGAAGGCAATTCTACTTCCGGAAAAGGAACTCAAGTAAAAGCGGTAAATCCAGGTGCATCCCTATTTCAAAGCAATTGTGCCAACTGTCATAAACCCGATATGGATTTTGTAGGCCCTGCATTAAAAGGTACTACACAACGCTGGAAAGATAAAGCCTTACTGTATGAATATGTACGAAATGCGCAAGCTGTAATTGCAAAAGACGACTATGCAGCAGCGTTATTTAAAAAATGGAATCAAGCAGCCATGCTACCTTTCCCTAACCTTACAGATGCAGATATCGATGCAATTTTAAATTATTGCGATACATACAAGCCCGAGCCGCAATAATCATTATTCAATATATTTTAACTATCGCACTTTGTTAAAATGCCATCCTTTAAAAGATAGAGGATGGCATTTTAATATTGTTTCTTATATGATGGGGTGATTAAAGACCGGCAGCCTTTTCACTTAAATCATCATTGTTGGTAGAAGTAAGCGATGGTGCACTCGATGCAAATAAATTGTCTACAGCACCGGCCATCATAGGAAATTTTTCTTTTACAAAATCTTTAATGGTTTCTACAGCAATAGTAGCTTGTTCGTTATTGATGCCTGCTTTTTCTGAAATGCGTGAAATAAGTTCTTGCATAAATTATTTTTTAAAAGTTTAAAATCAAATGGAAAATATTATTCTGTATCAAAACGATCTACTCGTTGAATACTGGGTAGTTTTAACAGTCTATTGCACAACTCATCCAACTCTTCTTTATCGTGCACAAATATTTTTAAGGTGCCTTTAAAAATACCATCTTTTGCTTCAATGGCCATTGCCGAAATATTGAAACGCATTTCACCGCTAATTAAATTGGTGATATTGTGAATTACACCCACATCATCTACTCCAATAATACTTAAACCGGTAAGGAATGAAATTTCTTTGTTCTTCGCCCATTTGGTTTTCACAACGCGGTGACCGTAATTGGCCATTAACCTTGCTGCATTTGGACAATTGGTACGGTGTATTTTCAAGCCCTCACCCGTACTCACAAAACCAAACACATCATCGCCCGGAATGGGTTTACAGCAATTGGCCAACGTGTACATAATTTTATCGCTGCTTTCCCCAAATATGATTAACTCCGCATCTTTTTTATTTAAATGTTTGGCCGTTAAATCATGTGTGTGATGTTCATGTTCATGCTCGTGCTTAACTTCCGGCTTTGGTGGAAATAATCTGTCGCCCGATGCTGTAAAATCTTTAAGTTCTTTTAAATCTATTTTCTTGATGGCAATTTCATACAACAAATCCAAAGAAGAATTCAGTTTGTAAAATGACGCTAACTCATCCATATTGTGTTGCGTCATCATGCCGCCAATGGCTTCTAATTTTCTTTGCAAAATGTATTTGCCGTCTTCTGCAACTTTTCTTTTTTCTTCTTTTAAACTGTCTTTAATTTTTTGTTTGGCCTTACTCGTTACCACCATATTCAGCCATTCCGAATTGGGTTTTTGCTTGGCACTGGTAATAATTTCTATTTGATCGCCACTTCTTAATTTATGCCCAATGGGCACCAGTTTATGGTTCACTTTTGCGCCAATACATTTGCTGCCCACGGCACTATGTACCATAAAGGCAAAATCTAATGCAGTTGCGCCAACAGGCAACATTTTAATATCGCCTTTTGGGGTGTACACATAAATTTCTTCGGTAAGGAAGGAGGTTTTAAAATCTTGTAAAAAATCGAGCGAGTTATTATTGTCTTGATTGCTGAGTGCTTCACGTATCTGATGAAACCATTGATCAAACCTGCTTTCATCGGTAGCACCTTCTTTGTATTTCCAATGTGCAGCCAACCCTTTTTCGGCAATTTCATTCATCCGCTTGGTTCTAATTTGCACTTCTACCCATTTTCCTTGCGGCCCCATTACCGTAGTATGCAAGGCTTCGTAGCCATTGCTCTTTGGATTACTCAACCAATCCCTCAATCTTTCGGGTGAAGGATTGTATTCATCAGTAATCATACTGTACACTTTCCAACACTCTTCTTTTTCTTTTTCATGCGAAGAATCTACAATGATTCGGATGGCAAAAAGATCGTACACTTCTTCAAAGCTTACGCCTTTTTTCTTCATCTTATTCCAAATAGAATGAATACTTTTTGGGCGACCATGAATTTCAAAATTGAATCCCGATTTTTCGAGTTTCTCTTTCAGTGGTCGTATGAAATCGTTGATAAATCGGGTACGTTCGCGTTTGGTATCACTCAACTTTTGGGCAATATAACGGTAGGTATCGGGCTCCAAATATTTCATGGACAAATCTTCCATTTCCGTTTTAATGGCATACAATCCCATACGATGGGCTAGAGGCGCATATACATAAACGGTTTCGCTACTAATTTTCAGTTGCTTCTCGCGCTTCATGCTATCCATCGTACGCATATTGTGCAAACGATCGGCTAGCTTAATTAAAATTACCCTTGGGTCGTCGGTTAGGGTGAGTAATATTTTTTTGAAATTTTCGGCTTGTTGGCTGGTATTATTGTCCATCACCGAGCTAATCTTGGTAAGACCATCTACAATACGGGCTATTTCACTGCCAAATTCGCGTTGAATATCTTCAAGGGTGATATCGGTATCTTCAACAGTATCGTGCAAAAGCGCACAAATAGTACTTCTAATGCCCAAGCCAATTTCATCCACACAAATTCGGGCTACTGCTAAGGGATGCAAAATATAAGGCTCGCCACTTTTGCGGCGCATGGTTTTATGGGCTTCTACCGACATTTCAAAAGCCACTCGGAGCAATTCTTTATCACCCGGCTTCAGTTTTGGCTTTAGCTCCTTTAATAATCCACGATAATGTCTGAGAATTTCTTTCTTCTCCTCCGCTTCATTCAGCGTGTATTTCAATACAGTTTCTTTTATTTCCATGTAGCAAAACGAATATACTTGAAAAATAGGAGTTGATAAAAGTTTGTTTGGGTTTATTGTGTATTGTGCACACAGTAATAAATGAACGTGGTTTTATAGATAAATAACGCGTTATTTTATAGGGTTTTTACAAATTTGATAAGTAAAGGATGGGCTTAATAGCTAGTAAGCGCCGGGTTTTTCCCATTTTTTCAAGCAGATTTTGACGACTTGTTTAAAAAAATCAATTTTTCCTCTATTTGTACAATGAAATGCCTTACTTTTGCACCCCATTTCCGGATGTGGCGAAATTGGCAGACGCACTAGACTTAGGATCTAGCGGAGCAATCCATGTAGGTTCGACCCCTATCATCCGGACGCATTTATCACCCGGTTTAACCGGCAAAGCGAACAAAAGCGGCATACTTTATTTAGTAAATCGCTTTTGTTCGTTCTTTTTAATCGCTCATTATTATCAATTATTATGGCTACAGTAGCAAGAGAAAACATTGGGTTGCTCAACGACAAAATCATTATCAAAGTAAGCAAGGAAGATTATTTCCCCACTTTTGAAAAGAAACTTAAAGAATACAGCAAAACTGTAAACATCCCAGGTTTTAGAAAAGGTATGGTACCTGCCGGCATGATTAAAAAAATGCATGGCCCTTCTATCTTTACCGATGAAGTATTGAAAACAGTAGAGAAAGAGCTATATGCTTACCTCACCAACGAAAAGCCCGATATTTTTGCCCAGCCTTTAGCTATGGATGCCGATATCCGTTCTATGGATTTAAACAATCCTGCCGAATATGAATTTGGTTTCGAAATTGGCTTAAAACCTGCTTTCGAATTAGCACCACTCGATAAAGCTCCGGTTACTTTACATAAAGTTGCGGTTACACCCGAAATGGTAGAAGAAGAAGTTGCCAGAATGCAAATCAAAGGTGGCAATATGACAGAACCTGAAGTGGTAGACAATGAAGAGAATGTTTTGAATATCCTTTTCAAAGAATCTGAAGCTAACGGTACCATCATTGAAGGTGGCATTGAAAAAGAAAATTCTGTTTTAGTAAAATATTTTGCTCCAGCTATCAAAAGCCAAGTAATGGGCAAAAAGAAAGACGATACTGTTGTGTTTCAATTATCAGCCAGTTTTGAATGCGATAAATTGGAAATGATGTTGCAAGATTTAGGTTTTGAAAAAGACGATAAAACAGCTGCAGATAAATTCTTCTCTTTACAAATAGTAAAAATTGGTTTAGTAGAAAAAAGAACCTTAACTGAAGATTTCTTCAACGAAGTGTTTCCAGGTGCAGCAATCACTACTGAAGAAGATTTCAGAAAAAAATTAGAAGAAGAAATTGCACAATATTGGAACGCTCAAAGTCGCAACCAATTGCACGATCAATTATACCACTATTTACTCGATCATACCAACATGGAATTCCCTGAAAGTTTCCTAAAAAAATGGTTGATGAATGGTGCCGAAGAACGCAAAACTGCCGAACAAGTTGAAGAAGAATTCCCTACTTTCAAAAATCAATTAAAGTGGACGTTGATCAGCGATAAATTGATTCAAGACAATCAATTGGAAGTACAACAACACGAACTAAGAGAGTCAATGAAAGCAGAAGTAATGCGCTATTTTGGTGGTGCCAGCTTAGGAGATGATACCAGTTGGTTAGACAGCTATGTAGATCGTATGATGAAAGACGAAAAGCAAGTGGATGCCAGCTATCGTAGATTGGTAACCGAAAAAATGTTCAATTGGGCCGAAACACAAGCCAAGCCTTCAGAAAAAACAGTAACTGCCGATGAGTTGAATGCTATGCAACATCACCATCACTAATCATATTCATTTAAATTATACTAAAGCTCCCGAAAAGGAGCTTTTTTTATGCCTTATTGTCTGCTTTTTTTTTAAGCATACTATTTGAGTATAGCAATCAACTATATTTGTTATCCTAAATAATTATCTCATGAATTTTGGAAAAGAATTCGAAAAATATGCTGTAAAGCATCGTGGCATCAGTAGTAATACGCTTGATGGCTATATCAAACATAATGTAACCAATTTAACCCCTAATATCATAGAAGAAAGGCCAATGAACATTGCCGTAATGGATGTGTACAGCCGTTTAATGATGGATCGTATCATTTTTATGGGGTATCCGGTTTCTGATGAAGTGGCCAATATCATTACCGCACAATTGCTTTTTTTAGAAAGTACCGATCGTACTAAAGATATTCAGATGTACATCAACTCGCCCGGTGGTAGTGTTTACGCCGGTTTGGGTATGTACGATACCATGCAATTTGTAACACCCGATATTGCTACTATTTGCACCGGTATTGCTGCAAGTATGGCCGCTGTATTAATGTGTGCCGGTACCGAAGGCAAACGCACCGCATTAAAGCATAGCCGCATCATGTTACATCAACCAAGTGCAGGTGCAGGCGGACAAGCCAGCGATATTGAAATTACCGTGAATGAAGTACGGAAATTGAAAAAAGAATTATACGATGTAATTGCACATCATACCAATCAACCTTTTGAAAAAGTAGCAGCCGATTGTGCTCGCGATTATTGGATGACATCTACCGAAGCAAAAGAATATGGTATCGTTGATGAAGTGTTAACCATCAATCCAAGAAAAGCAAAAAAAGAAGATTAATTCGAATTAATTAATTCAATTGAAGAACTTTCAAAATTATCAATAATGAATATTTACAATAAGAATATAAGATTGGATGGAGAAGAAGATGTTCCATCAGAATTGCCCGAAAATCCAATGGAGAAAATGATGAGTGGCTGGCAGTTCGACAAAAAATTCATCGAGCAACGTAAAATCTTTTTATGGGGTGTTGTAGATGATAAAAGCGCTAAAGATATTACCGCACGTTTACTGTATTTAGATGCCATAGATCCGGGTAAAGAAATTACTTTTTACATCAATAGTCCGGGTGGTGTAGTAACCAGCGGTATGGTGATTTACGATACCATGCAAATGATCAGTTCGCCGGTAAGTACCATTTGTATGGGCATGGCAGCAAGCATGGGAAGTATTTTGTTGAGCGGTGGCACTAAAGGTCGTCGTTTCGTTTTTCCTCATGGAGAAGTGATGATTCACCAACCCTCTGGCGGCGGACAAGGTACCAGTGCCGATTTAGAAATCATGGCCGAACAAATTAAAAAGATTAAAGAATTGGGTGCAAGAATATTAGCCGAAAATTGCGGACAAACTTTCGAAAAAATCATGAAAGATTTCGATCGCGATTATTGGATGGATGCCAAAGAATCGGTGGCTTACGGTATCGTAGATGGCATCGTTGAAAAACTTTAATTGAAAATAGATGTTATAGTATTCAGGTCCGTTTTTGCGGACCTTTTTTATAATTAAACACTTCCATACTTCCATTGGATTTTACTTCTATCATAAACGCAGCAGTAAGTGCCGAAGCCGACAGGCCATTAATGCAGAAAGATATTTATGCTATTGAACAACCATTGCGCAACTATCTTTTGCAATATGACAGAGAAAAGCAGTTGCCCATAAATTATAGAGATTTACATACCTACAAATATGCCGATGCCATTAGAGATACAAACGGCAAACTTACCCATTGGGAAACGGCAACATATGATGAATCTTTTCAAGAGATTTTACATCAACAATTAAAGGAAACGTATTTATTGTTAACAGGTCTAAACGATGAATCACATACGCTTCAAATTACTACTATAGAT
>JBMOEQ010000022.1:0-25324 GCA_049314655.1 Ferruginibacter sp.
TTTCCTCAATTTTTACAAACGTTTACAGGGAGGTTCTTTTTTAACCGAAAATAAAATTGGAAGAAAAATTAATAATTCATTATTAGTAAGTGGTTCTGTTGCAAAAGGAAAATTTAATCGGCAGGTATTAATTCCTCAAGAAGGCAATCAAGGCCCATATCGATTGCAAGGCGCAAACAATGAATTGTTTTTTACTGTACTTGCCGGAACAGAACGGATATTCATGGATGGCGAATTATTGCAGCGTGGCGAAGACCAAGATTATGTAATCAATTATAATACTGCTGAAGTTAGATTTACGCCCAAAAGAATGATTACAAAAGACAAACGTATTCAGGTTGAATTTGAATATGCCGATCGTAATTTTTTAAATGCTAATATTTATATAAGCGATGAAATTAATATTCAAGATAAATGGTTGATCAATATTGGCGCTTATACTAACCAGGATGCAAAAAACTCTTCTATCAATCAAACATTAGATACAAAGCAAAAGCAGTTTTTAGCTGATGTGGGCGATGGAATAGATACTGCATTTTATGATGCAGCTGTACGTGATACTTTTGCTGTAGGTAAAATTTTATACCGAAAAACCGATACACTTTACAATACCAATCAACAAGCATCGGTTTATGTTTTATCAGAAAATCCCAATGCTATTTTATATAATGTATCGTTCAGTTATTTAGGTGCAGGTAAAGGCAATTATGTTCAATTGTTTAATGCCAGTAACGGAAAGGTTTTTAAATGGGTAGCTCCCGATGCCAATGGTATTAAACAAGGCGATTGGGAACCTATTGTTTTATTAGTAACACCTAAGAAACAACAGATACTTACATTGGGAACAACGTATAAATTTAATCCTCAAACAAGTGTTCGTGCCGAGTTTGCCGTAAGTAAATATGATATCAATATGTTTTCATCGAAAGATAAAGGCAATGATGATGGATTGGCTGCAAAATTTCAATTTCAACAAGATGTAAAACCATTGCGCATTTTTAAAAAGCCGTTGTTTTTATCTACTCAAGCCGGCTACGAAATGGTGCAAGCCCGTTTTAAACCTTTGGAACGATTAAGAAATGTAGAGTTCAATAGAGATTGGAGTTTAGATTTTGATGCACTACGTGCCGATGAACATCTCATCAATGCATCGATAAAATTAACCGATAATGCAGGCAGTAGATTTAAATTAGAATCGGTGAGTTATACTAGAAATGACGGATTTTCGGGATTCAGACAATTAGTAGATTACTATCAACTCATTAAAGGATGGAAGTTAACCGGAGTGGTAAGCTATACAAATACTAAGTCTAAACTTCAACAAGGTTATTATTTTCGCCCAACCGTTGATGTGAGTAAGCTTTTTAAATCGCTCAATAATATTTCTGTTGGAGCTAATTTTTTAGGCGAGTACAATAAGCTTTCCAATAGCGCTAATCAATTAACGCCATTAAGTTTTGCATTTAATGTTTGGCAAGGTTATGTTAAATCTAACGAATCGAAATTGAACAAATGGTCGGTTAGTTATTTTACAAGAAGCGATCAATATCCTTTATCTAATAAAATGGTATTAGCCGATAGAAGCGATAATTTCAACATCACCACCGAATTGATGCGCAACGAACACCATCAGTTTCGTTTCAATGGTACTTTACGCAAATTGCAAATTATCAATTCAACCATTTCTCGCCAACGTGCCGATGAAAGTTTATTAGGTAGGGCAGAGTATTTTGTAAATGAATGGAAAGGGTTGCTTACCGGAAATATTTTATATGAAGTTGGGGCCGGACAAGAACAAAAGCGCGAGTTTACATTTATTGAAGTTCCGGCAGGACAAGGAGAATTTACATGGAACGATTACAATAATAATGGGATTAGAGAATTGAATGAATTTGAAATTGCTTTGTTTCCCGATCAACGAAAATTTATTCGTGTAAATACGCCTACCAATCAGTTTGTGAAAGCCAATTATTTGCAATTTAATTATAGTGTAGATTTAAATCCTCGTTATGCCATTAAAGTGCCTACAGCTAAAGGATTTAGAAAACTGCTTACCCGAATGAGTACTGCATCTTCTTTACAAATCAATAGAAAAGATATTTCAACGGGTAAATTTCAATTCAATCCCTTTAATCAAAAATTGGTAGATACAACATTGCTTACGTTGAGTTCTTTTTTATCCAATACTTTTTTCTTTAATAGAACCAATACCAAATGGGGTATGGATATTACCCATAGTGTAAATAGCAACAAATCTTTACTTACTTATGGCGTTGAAGGAAGGAAATTACAAACCCTCAATTATAAAGCACGTTGGAATATCAATAGAACATTTGTTACAAATATTGCCGTAAGATCTATTCAAAATGAATTAACAACGCCTAAGTTTTCTAATAGAAATTATCAAATTAATCAAATTATCATTGAGCCTGCATTGAGTTATGTTTACCTCACCAAACTGCGGGCAACAGTAACATATGGCTATAATAAAAAGGAAAATAAAGTTGGATTTAGTGAATTGGCATTAAGCAATAATATTACTGCCGATGTTAAGTTTAATGCTTTATCGAGCAGTACCATCAATGCTC
Organism: Ferruginibacter sp.; assembly: GCA_049314655.1. Classification (GTDB taxonomy): domain Bacteria; phylum Bacteroidota; class Bacteroidia; order Chitinophagales; family Chitinophagaceae; genus Ferruginibacter. The sequence continues at coordinate 2,589 of JBMOEQ010000022.1, forward strand.
GTTTTTCGTATAATACCATTAGTTACAAATATGCTGCAGGAGGGTCTACCAATTCTACAGTAGGTTATATCATGTTAGATGGTTTGCTACCCGGGAAAAATTATATCTGGAATCTTGAATTCACGAAACGCCTATCGGGAAATATAGAAGTGAGTTTTCAATATGATGGCCGTAAACCCGGAGAAGCTAGAACAGTGCATATTGGAAGGGCGAGTGTGCGTGCAATACTGTAATACAGTTGTTGAACAGTGGATGAACAATTGTGGAACGTTAGTTTAGAGGTTTAGGGGTTTAGCCTTTTAGAGTTTAGTGGAGTGTTTAATTCTTTAGAAACCCCATAAACTTTATAAGCTTTTCAAAAAAAACGTTCCGCCATTGCCGACGAAACGTTTTAAAAATATTATACGAAAGCAACTATCCAAATAGTCCGCCTTTTTTGAAATAGCGTACACCTTCGCCAATTTTGAATCCATTGTGGTATACTTCAATTTTATAGTTTCCGGTAGCAAAATCAGCATTTTGTTTCCAATCGAAACTTACAATTTGACGTTGACCTTGAACATAATTTACTTGTACTCTTTGTGTGAAAGATTTTTGCTCGCCATCACGTGTTGTAAATACACCCGAGCCTAAAGCTTCTACAGCAACCGGTTTGCCATCTGGCGATGTAATACAAACGTAAATGTCTTTTGGTCCGCTTTGAGCAATTCTGTTTTCATCTAACGTAAATGAAATGCGAAGTTTGTCTACTTTTTTAGCTTTTGTGGTAGATTTTTCTTTGCCATTTTTGCGCTCATCAACACCAACAATATTAAATCCAGATGCATTTAAAGTAGAGCCAACATCTATGGTGTTTTCTTTTTCTTTTATGGCACTATTTGCACTGTCTAAGTTTTGCTGAATTCTATTTCTATCTTGTGTTACGGCTTCTTTTTCTTGTGTTAAAACAATTTTTTCGCCTTTTAAAATTTCAATTTGTTGTTGGTATACTTCGATATCAGAATTGAGTGAAGCAATCAATCTTTTGGCTTCGGCTAATTCTTCTTGAGTGGCATTTTGTTTAGATAACAACTTTTGAATTTTGCTTTTTTTCTCAGCAATTTCTCTGTCACGCATGGTGATGGTGCTGTCTTTTTTAGCATTGGTGGTTTTAAGCAAATCGTATCGCATAGTTGCTTCATCCAATAAACTTTGCAGGGTATCTTTTTCGGTTAATGCAGAAGCGTATAAAGTATCTTTCTGTTGAATGATTTCTTTGTTATTGCTTTTATCCCATATAATATAACCCCAAGTACCTAATAAGGCTATTACCAAACCTATAAGCATAAGCGATTTCCAATCTTTGCCTGCAGGAGGTGGAGGTGGTGGAGTAGTAGGGGTTTCTGTTGTTGGAAAGTTTTCGAATGACATAAAAAATATAATTTAATAATGTGAACTAAAGGTACTGTTGTTCTGCTAATATGCGGTTATAATGTCTATTTTAAAATAAAATTTGCCACAGTAGCAACAGTATACTCGTGTTTTCCAAAACCATGCCAAAATGTTAATCTGCAAATCATTTAGTTTTGAAAGGAAGGGAGAATTGTATTTTGTATTTCCTTTAACAAATTTTATTTATGGCTTTGAGCATTTGTGGAATTCCCTTTGAGCAGTAACCCGAAATAATAGGTAGGATAATATTTTTGAAATTATCCAAGCCAAGCGGGTAAACTGATGACAGAAATTGAATTATAGACTAATGTCAATTTAACCTAGTCAAGCCAAAATTGTGTAAAGCAGATTTTACAATCCGTTAATTTTAACCGTATGATTTGATAGCCATAACACAATTTCACTGAACTTATATTCGCCTGATGCTATTGAAATTACGAATTCATATTTTTCTTGTTCAGTGGCACTGATGTCCAAATTGTTTTGAATTAAATAACGTCTTAATAAAACATAACCTGTTCTTTTATTTCCGTCAATGAAAGGATGATTAATTAAGATGCTTTCTATCAAGGCTGATGCCTTTTCTACAATTGAAGTATATACATTAATGTTATCAAAAGTTTGAAATGGTCTTTGAATAGCAGAACTCAATGCAGAATAATCCCGAACACCTTCAGCACCACCAAATTTTTCTATAAGTATCTTATGTATTGATAAAACATCAGATATGTCTATCATTGGGCAAGTCTTTCTAATAAATTAGTGTCTTCTTTCAAAATCTTTTGAAGTATGTCAGCGTTATTCGAAGGTAATTGAGCATCAAGTTTTTTTAGAAGATTCAAAACTTCCTCAAGGCCCTTGTCAGAAAAATGATCAAGGACTTTATTGATTTCCGATTTGATTTGATCTTTTGACATAATTTTTTATTATTTGAAAATTACATATTTAAATTTGTTTTGCCAAATGGCTAATAACACATAATAAAGATGCGCACAATAGTATTGTTGTTGTTTTCAAATGTTTTTATGAAGATTGCTTGGTAAGGTCATTTAAAGCAAACCGGCAAATCGCTTAGGATATACCGATGGGTTTTCGAGCTTTCAATTAAAAATGGTTCAAGAAGTAATTACCTTGGTTGTGTTTGTAATATTTGCTGTGCTATATCTTAAAGAACCTTTACAATGGAAATATTTAGCCAGTTTTATATGTTTGTTGGGGGCTGTTTATTTTATGTTTAAAAAGTAAATCAACATTATAAAATCAGTTTGCCAACTCTACCATTACCACCAGCAAAAAATACGGCTTTACCTTTTTTCGCTTTTCTGCATACATGGTAACTGTCTTTACTAATCCATTGCCAATTTTTACCCTCATCGGTACTAAAATCTACCCCATTTAATCCGGTACAAATCCACGTCTTTTTGTATAAATATTCTACACAACTTCTATAACCATGCGGTGGAGTTTGAGGTGCAGAAAATGATTTACCTCCATTACTGGTAATTACACAATTTTTTGTTGTACTATCTTTTGTATTAAAATCGCCCCCAACAACGATGAATGTTTTACTGTTTTTTACAGCAATAGAATTGGCTCCGGTACTTTCTTTTCCTTGAATAATAGGAAGCGCAATTTTTACATCTCGAATAAATACATTGCTTTTTAATCCCCCACTTACAAATACAGCTTCTGAGTTTTTCAGTTTACGAATATTGGTTCCGCTGCTGGCAAAACAGGCTTCTCCACTATCGGCAATAGGAAATTTTGAAGGTGGTATTGATTTCCAACTAATGCCACCATCAAATGTGCGTGCAATGAAAAATCCATTTTGTTGTGGATCTCCAATTACGATACCACTTTGTTCATTCCAAAATTCCATGGCATCTAAAAACATGTCTTTTCCTGTGTTTTCATATACTACTTTCCAATTTTCACCCCCGTCAACAGTTCTTAAAATATATGCAGGAGAAGCAATGCCCATAATAATTGCGGTTGTTTCATCAAAGGCTTCAATATCTCTAAATTCTGTTTTTTCAAATCCTTTTACGGTCATCCATTTCCAGGTTTTTCCGCTATCTACCGATTTGCCGATAGTGCCTGCACTTCCACTTACCCAAATTACTTTTTCACTTACTGCACACAATCCTCTTATGGAAGTTTTAGTGCCGGATGTAAGTTGTTTTACTGTTTGTGCTGATACGGAATGAGTGGTTACTAAAACAATGGCTGCAATTATTATTTTGATATTAACTTTCATCTGTAGATTTTTGCAAGGTCAATGGAATTTTTTTGCGGTGGAAAGATACCAAATCGTTTGGTTTCTCTTGCAATTGATCAGTTACAATTGACCACATTATTATTAATCATATTGAATAGATACAATGGAAATTCCTTATTGGATGAGTAGAACCCAATTGATGTTGGGCGATGAAAAAGTAATCAACCTGATGCACAAAAATGTATTGGTAGTTGGATTAGGCGGAGTAGGGGGCATTTGTGCCGAAATGATTGCCCGTGCAGGTGTTGGTAAAATGACTATTGTAGATGGCGATGTGGTAGATTTAAGCAATTGCAATCGTCAAATTGTTGCTTTACATAGCACAGCCAAACAACCCAAGGCCGAGGTAATGGCTGCACGAATTAAAGACATTAATCCGAATATAGAACTTACGGTTATCAATGATTTCATTCGGGAAGAAAAAACCGTTCAATTATTGTCTAACAATACTTTTGATTACGCAGTAGATTGTATCGATACCTTAAGTCCTAAAGTATGGTTTATTAAATGCTGTGTAGAAAAAAATATTCCTATTGTTAGTGCACTGGGAGCAGGGGGCAAGGTAGATCCATCTAGGGTTGAAGTAGTAGATATTTCAGAAAGTTATCAATGTAATTTGGCAAGATATGTACGCAAATATTTATCCAAATTGGGTGTAAAAAAAGGCGTTAAAGTTGTATTCTCTCCGGAAGAAGTGGAACAGGATAAAATTGTGGTTACCGAAAAAGCGTATCCCAAAAAATCTATTATTGGAACTATACCTTTTATGCCTGCTATTGTAGGTTGTTATACTGCCAGTGTAGTTATTAATGATTTGATGATACAGGCTCCTCGTCGTTAGATTTCATTCTCGATTGAATTACCTGTGCTGAATATGCTTGATGTCTTTTGATGGCCTTCTTCGATAAATAAATTGCAACAAAAAATGAAATGATGGCGCCTATAACCTGAAGCCAGTCTTTTGATATAAATATAAAAAAATCAAAAGTGCCATGAAAGAATATAGCCAATAGTACACCTACAACCATATGTTGAAAACCTTTATTTGGTTGAAATTTTGCTAATCCAACAAAATATCCCATTAGTATACCAAACGTTGCATGTGCTGGAACACTTAAAAACATTCTTAAAATGGCAGTTGTTAATCCCCCATTAACTACATAGGCAATATTTTCTATGGTGGCAAAACCCATACTTACCATTACACAGTATACAATACCATCAAATGGATCGTCAAATGCGGAACGCTTAAACAAAAAAATCCTAACCATTAAAAATTTGCTTATTTCTTCACTGCCTCCAACAACTATATATGCAAAAAAAGCGATATTTAGTGTAGGCTCATTGGCCATATTATTTAAGGAAATTTTGGAGCTAGATTCCGCAATAATTGCAGGAACAATACTAACAATACCTAAAATGAAACTGAATACAAGCAGCCATAAGGGCTCTTTATTGAATTTGTCCTTAAAGTAAATGTAAATTGCTATTGCTAGGCCCGGTGCAATTGCTAATGCGAGTAAACCCATTGCGTTTATTTTTATTACTTTTGAAAAGATAAAACATTTTTATCATCCGGAAAACCGGACATATAAAATTTTGCCAGCCATTTATGAGTTATAATTATCTGCCATTAGATAAAACGCCAATCAGTTTTCAACAGATTAAAAATTTGCTCCACTTCGATCAATGGTTATCCATCACATTTGATGCACACCATAGAATAACTGCTTGCAGGGCCTATTTAGATCAAAAAATTAATGAACCCGGCGCTACTTTTTATGGCATCAATACCGGTTTTGGTTATTTACAAAATGTAAAAATAGATGCCGAACAGTTAGAGGAATTACAAAATAACCTCATCATGTCGCATGCCTGTGGAATGGGCGAAGAAGTGCCTGATGTAATTGTAAAACTGATGCTGATGCTCAAAATTAAATCACTCAGTTATGGTCATTCTGGGGTTCAAATAGATACGGTGAAAAGGTTGGTAGAAATGTACAATGAAAATGTACTGCCTGTTGTTTATACGCAAGGGTCTTTAGGTGCTTCCGGCGATTTATCTCCTTTAAGTCATTTGAGTTTACCTTTATTAGGTTTAGGTGAAGTTAAATATCAAGGTAAAAAACAACCTGCTGCCGATGTTTGGAAAGCTTTAGGTTGGCTACCCATTCATTTACAAAGTAAAGAAGGATTGGCACTCATCAACGGTACACAGTTTATGAGCAGTTATGGAATATATAATTTGCTGCAAGCCGATCGATTATTGCAATGGGCAGATGTTATTGCAGCCATTTCTTTTGATGCGTTTGATTGTGTAGCACAACCTTTACACGAAAATATTCATGCCATTCGTTCGCATAAAGGACAAGTAGATACCGCAGCACGATTAAGGAATTTGCTTGCAGGAAGTGAAATAGGCGCTACACCAAAATCGCAAGTTCAAGATCCGTATTCTTTCCGTTGTATTCCTCAAGTGCATGGTGCTAGTAAAGATAGTTTCGATTATGTGCTCAGTGTTTTCATCAAAGAAATCAATTCGGTTACCGATAACCCTAATATTTTTCCTGATGAAGATTTGATTTTAAGTGGCGGAAATTTTCATGGACAGCCTTTGGCATTGGTACTCGATTTTTTAGCCATTGCCATGAGTGAAATTGCCAATATCTCTGAACGTAGAACCTATCAATTAATAAGTGGACAACATCAATTGCCCATGTTCCTCATCAAACAACCCGGGTTACATTCGGGCTTTATGATTCCTCAATATACAGCTGCGGGCATTGTGAGCGAAAACAAACAATTGTGTACACCTTCTAGTGTAGATTCTATCTCTAGCAGTAATAATCAAGAAGATCATGTAAGTATGGGCGCCAATGCTGCTACTAAATGCAAACGTGTAATGGATAATGTTGAAAAAGTATTGGCTATTGAATTGCTTACTGCTGTTCAAGCGATTGAATTTAGAAAACCACTGAAAACTTCGCCAGTATTAGAAAAATTGATAACTGTTTTTAGAACTTATGTATCCTTTAATACTGCCGATAGAATTTTGCATAACGATATGGTACGTGCAGTTGATTTTTTACGTGAGTATAAAGATGACTCCATTGGATTAAACTAATAAAAATTCATATTCAATATTTTAGATTTACGCTTTAATAGTTTTGTTATGACAACGAAAAAATACGACGCTATAAAATATAAAACGCCTACAGGATCTACCTTAAATTGTAAAGGGTGGATTCAAGAAGCTGCTTTACGCATGTTGCTGAATAATTTAGATCCCGAAGTTGCCGAGCGTCCCGATGATTTAATTGTTTATGGTGGAAGAGGAAAAGCGGCCAGAAATTTTGAAGCTTTAGATCATATCATTGCTGCTTTAAAGCAACTTGAAAACGACGAAAGCTTATTGATACAAAGTGGTAAGCCGGTAGCCATGTTAAAAACACATGTTGATGCCCCAAGGGTTTTAATCAGCAATAGCCAGCTTGTTCCAAATTGGGCAAATTGGGCGCATTTTGAAGAATTGGAAAAGAAGGGATTAATGATGTATGGACAAATGACTGCTGGATCTTGGATATATATTGGATCGCAAGGCATTGTTCAAGGAACGTACGAAACTTATGCTGCAGCTGCTAATAAACATTTTAACGGCACATTAAAAGGTACTTTAAACGTTACTGCTGGTTTAGGTGGAATGGGTGGTGCTCAGCCTTTAGCCATTACTATGAATGAAGGGGTGGCATTGATTGCTGAAGTAGAAGAATGGCGAATTGATAAGCGCATTGAAACTAAATATTTGGATGAAAAATTTGTAGATATAGATGCAGCTATAGATAGGACATTAGCGGCTAAGCGTAATGGTGAGGCAGTAAGTATTGGCGTTTTATGTAATGCTGTTTTATTGTTACAACGTTTGTTAGAAAGAAATATCATTCCCGATACATTAACCGATCAAACGAGTGCACACGATCCATTAATTGGATATATTCCTCATCAACTCACCAATGAAGCAGCAAATGCTTTACGAGAAACAGATAAGGAAGCTTATATCAATATGAGTTATGATAGTATGCGTTTGCATGTAGAATTGATGTTGCAATTACAAGCTAAAGGTGCTATTACTTTCGATTATGGAAATAATATCCGTGCTCGTGCTAAAGAACGTGGCTTAACCAATGCATTCGATTTTCCGGGTTTTGTGCCGGCTTATATTCGTCCGCTTTTTTGCGAAGGAAAAGGTCCATTTCGTTGGGCTGCATTAAGTGGCAACCCCGCCGATATTGCAGTTACCGATGAATTAATAATGAATATGTTTCCCGAAAATGCGGGCATGATTCGTTGGATGAAAATGGCCAAAGAAAAAATTGCATTTCAAGGTTTGCCGGCAAGGATATGTTGGTTAGGACAAGGGGAGCGCGAAAAAGCCGGACAAGCATTTAATGAATTGGTGCGTACCGGAAAAGTTAAAGCACCGATTGTTATTGGAAGAGATCATTTAGATACAGGTTCTGTGGCTAGTCCAAATAGAGAAACCGAAGCTATGCTCGATGGTAGCGATGCTGTTGCCGATTGGCCTATTTTAAATGCATTGGTAAATACAGCAGGTGGTGCCAGTTGGGTAAGCTTACATCATGGAGGTGGGGTAGGTATGGGGTATAGCATCCATGCAGGAATGGTAATTGTTGCCGATGGAACAGATGCGGCGGCCGAACGTTTAAAAAGGGTATTGCGCAATGATCCGGGAATGGGTGTTATTCGTCATGCAGATGCCGGATATAGCATCGCCCAAGAAACTGCCACTGCACATGATTTAGATATTGTGGCAAAATTGCGTAAGGGTTAAATTGCTAATTTTTTCTTTCAATATTATTTATACAATTTATTATTTCCTATTCAAGTTAAAATCTTCTTAACACTTGCGATGGGGTACTCCAACCATAAGGGAAAAATCAGCTTTTACAATTAAAATAGCAGCTTTACTGATCTTATTGGTTAATCTGCAAATTGCCCAGTATTACCAAAGATTTACCAGCAGGTATAGTAATGATAGCACCTTCAGTAATGTGCTGGCTCACATCAAGTATGCATCTGCCGCCATCAACAGGATTAATAAAAATTTTATACTTACCTGAAATGTACAGTGGTGGAATTATTTTGTTAACCCAATTAGCAGGATTACTCCAATTGCCATTGCCATTAAAAGTGAATATGGCCTTAGCTATTACCGTTGTAGAGTCAGATGAAATCATGCTCCAATTTCCTTTATTATCCTTGAATTGAAAATGAATTACATGCCTGCCGCTATCCATTCCGTCTGCAGCTATTGGCTGATTCATAATTAATGGATTCATGATTGGAGCCAGATCAACAAGGTTCATAATACTGTCTCTTTCATCAAACCAGTAGCGGTAAGCGGTGATTTTATTTTCAGCAATTGTGCTATTTTTTTCTTTATAAAAAAAATTGGTGCTAGTGCTGCTCCATTTTCCATTAGCATCTGAAAATCTTACCGACAAACCATGTAGGCCATCCAATAAAACAGTAGCATTTATTTGTTGCGATAAAATAAAAGTGGCTGTTGGTGTAACCACTTGTTGCATAGCTGCAGCAAAATTATCATCAAACCAATATTGAATTCGCGTGATAGCATTATTAATATTGGCTGCGGCTTTATAAAAATACTGAGATGAAGTAATACTCCAACTGTTTTTAATATCCTTACTTCTTACCTGTATTACATGCAGTCCATCTAGTAAAGATGTTGTATTTATAGGTGTGGATACTGAATAGGAAATGCCCGGCGTAATATTTTGCTGCACTGCTGCTGAAAAGTTATTATCGAACCAATATTGATATGCAATGATGGTGTTACTTTCATTGGCAGCAACTTTGTACATAAATTGTGAAGAGGCACTACTCCATAAATTTTTGTTGTCTTTAAACCGTACTTGCAATATATGCAGACCGTCTAGTAAAGTTGCCGTATTAATAGGTGAGGATACTGAATAGGAAATGCCCGGCGTAATATTTTGCTGCACTGCTGCTGAAAAGTTATTATCGAACCAATATTGATATGCAATGATGGTGTTACTTTCATTGGCAGCAACTTTGTACATAAATTGTGAAGAGGCACTACTCCATAAATTTTTATTGTCTTTAAATCGTATTTGCAAAACATGCAAGCCTGTACATAAGTTACCTGTACTAATATTGTCTGCCAACGTAAACGCATTCATGTCAGATGCAGGCTGTGTAATAGCATTGGCAAAATCCACATCAAACCAATATTGCCAGTCAGTAATATTGCTGTTTGCCAATATTGGAAGTTTATAAAAAAAACTACTGCTAAGAATAGAAGAACGGGCACTGTCATCTGTACATTTGAAATGAAAAGTATGTATTCCTTGTAAAATGGATGAAGTATTTATTTGAGTATTGAGTGTAAAATTTGTTGTGGGAGTAATAATAGTTTTTACAGCCTTATCATAGTCATCATCAAACCAATATTGATAACTGTTTATCTTGTTTTGTGCTTTACTAAAAAGGCATATAAAGCTTAGAATCGCCAATAAATAAGTACGCATGGTACAGGCATTTTAATTATTTTGTGCAGCTACGGTAATATTTACATTGAGCTCGCCTATAGCATTTGTTGTGTTGGCAATAGTTTTTTGCCTGATATGCGGATTGGTAGGAACAGCACCTTCTTTATAACCAAAAAAGCCTCCGTAAATACCACATTGTATTGCATCAACACCAAGGTAAGAGCCCGCATTTTGCAGATGGTAATTGTGCAGATAACTGAATGAAGTGCCAGTTTGATTTACCAATAAATTTGCAGCAGCTACATTAGTATAGTTGCTGTAATTTTGATTCAACAACCAAGTTGGAGTCATCGTAAAAACATTGTTGGAAAAAACATTGTAATCATTGGTATAAGTTGACAGGAAGCTGGTAATTGTACCTAAGAAAATATTGTTTTCAAATAACGCATACGAACAGCTATTAATTGGATATTCGGTTAAGAAAACATTATTGCGGATTACATCACCATTTTTAGCTAAAATTACTTGTCCTGCAATGATATTGTTTACCAATAATACATTGGTTGCATGAGTGAAATTTAAGGCCCCCCTTATTACGTTTCCTTCCATGCGGCTATAGGAAGAAACCGGTGCCGTGCTATAGGATACAGATCCCAAATTGTTGCGTTTAAAATTTAAATAATTCACATTGCCTTCAATATAAATATCAGCATTACATTCTACTCCTTCCAAATGAAAGGAGTCTGCAGCAGAGCCAATGGTAAAGCCATTTGCAATAATTGTTTTGCCGGTTACACCAGTAGAATCAGGATAGTGCCCTGCACCATAAATGGTGAGCCGCTTATTAAAGTCGGGTGCTACAAATGATCCTCCAGGAAGGTAAATGGTATCTTCATTACCAGCAGCAGTATATGCATCAAGCAGAGGTTGGTTGCTATAAAATGCTTGTTGCAACCCGTTAGCTTTGTGCAACATCACTACTTTTTGGGCCTCTATTTGCATTGCAAACAAAGACAATATCACAACATATAGCATTCTCATGGCAGAAGTTATTTAGAGTGGAATGTACGTTTGTAATTTCTCAATTAATATGACGGCAGACAGTTAAATCTTTAATTGAAAGAAAAAAATTTATTATTGGTTGAATATAGCCTGATGAACAACTTAAACCCAACCGTGTGGCCAATTGGGAAAATTCTATTGTGAAAAATCTTCCTGAAAATTTAAAATTGAGTTTACCAACAGTGGAAAAAATAGAAGTAGAGATATCCAAAGAAACAGAAAACGATGATTAAAAAAAGTATGTATTATTCTATTGATAATACCCCTCACTTAATCCCAATTTTCTTTCCGGCGCATTGTTTTCTATTTCATGAAATGCAGTAGGTGTAAGCTGGGTGAAGTATTTATATTCCTTGGATAAATGTTGATAATCGTGAAAATCGCATTCTAAAGCTAACCTTAACCAATCGAGATTAGGATGCGAATTTTTTAAACGAAACACTTTATCGAAGCGAATAATTTTTGAATACAATTTAGGATTCACCCCTAATCTTTCCACACATTTTCTATCTAATTGTTTGGCACTTAAACATGCCGATTTTGCCAATCGATCTATAGCCAACATACCGTTTAATTGTAAAAAATACTGCAGGGCATCGTCTATTAACAACCTCGATTTTCGTTGCTTTTGAATCATCTTTCGAACCAATTCATTGGCAATATGAATCATCTCTCCATAATCTTTAGCATGATAAAGTTGTTCATTTGTTAGATGCAATTCGTTCGAAAAAACAGCAGTAGCATCTATATAGGCATTGGTTAATTCATTGGCCGGAACGCCCGATAATTGATACAATGCACCGGGATGAAAGATGATTTGAAAAACTAAAAAATTATTGCCTATCAATCTATTGGTTACTTCTGTAAACTGGCCATATAAAACAACCGGCAAATCTGTTACTGTTTTGCCACTGTTTTTATATTCTACCGTTTCGGTATCGTAAGGATAAAATGCTAAACAGTGTTCGGGCCGGGGTGGATACGCTTTAAACGGAATGGGCTGCTCCTTATCAAAGCGCAAGTGTACGATTCTGTACAATTGTACAAAAGCGGCAACATCATCTGCAGGCTTGAAATCCTTAAGAAGCAAATTATAGTATGTTTAAATGAATATTTAAAGTACGTAAAGTTTTATAAACTTAATGGCGGTCCAACTAATTTCATATCATGCTCGGCATGAATTCTGTCTAATTCTTCTTGAGATGGCCTGGTTTTAAAGGTATTCATCAATGAAAAGAATTCTTCCATCTTGCCTGCAGGTTGTAAAAAATAAATGAGTTTGCCTCTATCGGTAAGTTGTATCCAGGTATGGGCTACATTACGGGGAAGAAATATGGTTTGTCCGGGTTTTAAATGATGTGTTTCACCCCCAACCACAAAGCGATATTCGCCTTCAATTACGGTAAATATTTCATCTTGGTTAAAATGAATATGTAATGCCGGTCCTACTTTTCCTAATCCAACATATTCAAATACCGAAAGCTGCCCATTGGTATCTTTCGAGGAAATTTTTAAATCGTTGGGATGAACGCCTAAAAATTTTACTTCTTCTCCAAATCTAGATTTTCCTGCATCTACAATAAAAGGTTCGCCGTTTTTGGCTGGTGTTGCCTTTGCCCACAAATTGTTCGAAATGGATAAAGCCGGTAAGGCCATTAATGTGTTGCGTAAAAAATCTTTTCTTTTCATATAAATAATTTTTATGCTATAAAATTGCAGGATTTATATGCAGGTTCAGTGGTAAAAAAGCGACATTTTTTAAGGTATTTGATTTTGTGCTCCATCATTTTGAAACTTTTCGTTTCATCGGTTGTTGAATGAATGATTGGATGGAAGAGGTTCAAGAAACCGGTATCTTCATTTCCTATCTACACAATTATCTTTGCATACTAAAAAATTACTTACATGAATAAAGTTTGGTTTATTACAGGATGTTCAACAGGTTTTGGGCGACACCTTGCCCAAGCCGTTTTATTAAAAGGCGATAAGGTTGCCGTTACCAGTAGAAATACAAAAGATGTGGAAGATATTGTTGCGCAATATCCCCAAACCGCCATTGCCATTGCTTTAGATGTTACACAACCTCAACAGGTGAAAGACGCGGTTGAAAAAGCTTTACAACATTTTCAACGTATAGATGTGTTGGTAAACAATGCCGGTATTGGATATTTTGGTGCATTAGAAGAAAGTGAAGAAGATGAAGTACGTAGAATGTTTGAAATTAATTTCTTCGGATTATCGGCCGTAACCAACGCAATATTGCCTACAATGCGTAAGCAACGAAGTGGGCATATCATCAACATTTCTTCTGTAGGCGGTTTTGTGGCTTTTCCGGGTGTAGGTATGTACAATGCAACCAAATTTGCCGTTACCGGATATTCTGAAGCATTGGCTAAAGAAACTGCACATTTGGGTATTAAAGTAACCATTATTGCGCCTAGTGGTTTTCGAACAGATTGGGCAGGAAGATCGGCCAATAACAGTAAAATTGAAATTGCCGATTATGCCGATTCTGCACATGCTACCAAAAATACCATCAGGGGGTATAGTGGCAATCAGCCCGGCGATCCGGATAGAGCGGCTTTAGCAATTATAAAAGTGGTAGAGGCAGAAAATCCGCCATTAAGATTATTCTTAGGAAATGGGGCATTAAAAGGGGCAAGAAATAAAATAGCCGAAGTGCAACATGATTTAGATACTTGGGAGGAAACAACGATTTGGGCCGATCATCCAAAAGCCTAAAACAAAAAATGCATCAACATAAAAAGTTGGTGCATTTTTTTTAAGATTTGATAGGCTTAAATTTCTAATTTTTCAAGTACAACCAAGGTTTCTAAAATTTCTGTCCAAGCTTCTTGCCATTTAGATTTAGCTGCATTTATTTTTTCGTGATGGGTATCATTTAATGCAGTTTGAGATTGTATATAGGCTTCTAATTTTTCTAAAGCTTCGGTATTGATTGCGTCTAAATGTTTTTTTTGTTCCATAGTAATTGTTTTAAAGGATTTTACAATCATATCAATAACTGCAATTGCTAAACAAGGTAACGCTATTTCTACTTTTAAATCTTATTGATTCTTGGATTTTAGATTCCGCTTTTTTCTACATCATCAGCTAGCTGTTTTCTAGCAAAAAATAAAAAAAATCGGCAAACAAAATTGCTTGCCGATTGATGTATTTGAAGGTTGCTTTAGTTTGCTTTAATTACTTCGTACCAAATTTCGCCATTTGCTTGAATAGCCGGTTTATACTGAGCTCCATCTGCAACATAGAATGTTTCTCCATTAATTACTAAAGTTTCGTAGCCTGCAGGTAAACTTTCTACCACTGCACCAACTGGAGGCGATACTACTCGATACTGACGCTCGTAATTGGTATAATAGGTACCATTATAATAGTAATAGGGCATATTGCGTACAAATATTCTTCTATGTCCAACTGGTAAAACATTTATATAAATGCCTATTGGAGGTGCAATTACCATAAACAAATTATTATGCGGACGATAAAATACGCCATCCCAATAACGATACCCAATGCCGCCAAAATTTATATTGATGTAAGTGCCGGGTAAACTAGAGTAATAGCTGTTTCTTCTAGGTAAATAACCATATCTCCAACCGGGGTTATATCTATCATAAACGGGGCGTCGGTTATACCCATAATCCGGTCTGTATGCTGGTCTGCTAGAAGTAGCATAGTTGTTATTACGGTTTCTATCATGATTTCGATCTCTATCGTTGTTCACATTAGCCGGACGATTATTGTTGTTCACGCGATCGTTATTATTAACGCGATCATTGTTGCTCGGCCTATTTGGAATCGTATTTACACGAACATTTTGATCTCTATCATGATTACGACCTTGATTGATTGCATTGTCGTTTCTGCCATTGGTAACGCGCTGGTCATTGTTGCGAGGGGGTCTTGTTATTTGAACGTTTCTATCTCCACGATTGTTGCCATTAACCCCTTCATCTCTAATGGTTACGTTTTCGTTGTTACGTGCTGTTTGTTCTCTGCTGGTGCTGTGCCTTACGGTTTCGTTATTGCCTCCGCCATTTCTATCTCCTCGTCGGCCACCTTGAGCAAACAAGTTGGTTAAACTTAAGCTAAGTAATAGAAATGTTACCGCAATAGGAGGGATATAACGCCTAAGATAATTTGCAGGTAAGGTGTTGTAGATCGTTTTCATGTGCATGTTTTTTAAATTTTTCTAAAATATTGTTCAGATGCATCTATGACTATTGATAAACACAATAATCTTACCGAAATCTGTGCTTTCACATAACAATAACATTTGATTGCTTTGGGATTAGTTAGTTACTGTAACATTTTCTAATATGTTTCGTATATTGAACATAAAACTTTTCATATGCGAATAACAATGTTGCTTTTGACCATCTTTTTTGTAAATAGTTTAATGGCTCAAACAAAAATGATTGCTTTTAAAAGTCATAGTGGAAATATGGCCTATTTTAACGATGCTTTAGAAGATAATATGTTTGATATGGAAAATTCCAATTTTGGAAATCCACCGATGAGAGACATATTCACTACAAATTTAGATAGTGTCATCTATGTTTCAGATTCGGTAGCTATTATGGTTACTAGTGAATATTCAACTTCGGTTCATCCATTTGATGGTGCTCCCAAATCCAAACCAGAATTGGTAAGAACAAAACGGAAAATAATTTTGAACGATCCTTTGCTTTCGCGTAAACATGCATTAGATAGTATTAGAAAATCATTGGCAGAAAGTTATCAATTCTTTAATCCTATCGATCAAGTAATTTTTGTAGGCTACGATAATAAAAAACCAAAAAAGAAAAAGCGCAGCGAATTTATTGTTCCTGTTTTAAACAATGATACGCCTAACAATACACCACAACAATCGCCCAATACTTTATTGTTGAGTTTATTTGGATTGGTATTAGTTGTAGCTTTAGCCTCCGGCATGGTGGCCACCCATAAATTTCAACTTAAACTCAGCTAATTTCTAATTCTTATTTTTTCATGCCCAATCGTTTTCCTTATTTTTTAACTTGGTTATCTCTAGTAGTTTTCACGGGAATAGTATTTATCCCTTTTGATTTTGACCTGATTAAATTTCAATTGGTTTTTACCGATCTTATTTTTGGCGCACCTATTCAATGGATAGGGGATACTTTTTTTGGCATGTTTGTATACGATACTAAAGTGTATTCCGATTCGGTATCTATGTATATTTTAATGCTGGTTTTAATTGTTCTTGCCATTTTTATTACAATTGGAATACGCATATTTAAGCGTGCTACAATATATGCTGGTGCCATTTTTGCCTATACGTACCGGTTAGGAACATATTACTTGGCACTACAGCTTTTGCATTATGGATTAGATAAAGTATTTAAAGCCCAATTTTATTTACCCGAGCCCAATATTTTATATACCCCTTTGGGACAGGTAAGTAAAGACTTATTGTTTTGGTCTTCTATGGGTACTTCTTATGGATATAATATTTTTATCGGTTCGGTTGAAGTAATTGCTGCATTGTTGCTACTCTTTAAACGTACACGACTTATTGGTATTTTGATGGGTATTGCTTGCATGGTTCAAATTGTGGCCATCAACTTTAGTTTTGATATTTCTGTTAAATTGTATAGCAGTTTTCTATTGCTAATTGGATGTTTTTTAATTATTCCTTATAGCCAATCTATAAGTGCGTTTTTATTAAAGCAACAACTTGTGCCGGTTCGTACCATTCCAGAAATTAAGTTTGTGAAAAAAGCCTTTCCGGTTACTTTTTTAAAAGCTTTAATCATTGGGTTGATTTTTATAGAAGCTTCATTTCCATATATACAATCTCGAAATTTTAATGACGATACTGTTGCAAGACCATTTTTGCATGGCGCTTATGAAGTGAAATCAGTTTCGGCTCCATCCGATTCTTTACCCGTTACCCAATTTCCGATTAAACGATTTTTCATTCATCGCAATGGCTACCTGATTTTTCAAAACCAACAAGATGAAATGCAAGATTTCAATTTCACCTATGATACAGTTGCCAAAGTATTTTTGGTTAAAAATTATCAAGGACAAGAAACTTTATTGCAGTATCAATATCAACCCAAAGACAGCATACTTTCTCTACAGTATTTTTTAAATGATAAAGAATACCGTTTGCAAGGAAAATCGCAAAAATGGCAACAAATGCCTGCTGTACGCCATTCCTTTCACTGGACGATTGATGGCGGAGAATAGTTTTTATTTTGTGCATAACCCTTGAATATATATCCGTTTCTTTTTCTCACCTTTAAGGTCTAAATTTTTATACCATGTTCTTAATCATTTTAGGTATTATCGTTATAGTTGCAACAGGTATTGTTTTAAAAAATAATCCTACTTTAGAAAAGTTTAAACCAGCTGGCAGAATACTTGGTCTTTTATTTATTGTTTTAGGCATAGTAAATTCATGCGTAAAGCAAATTGATGCCGGAGAAGTAGGCGTTAAAGTTTTATTTGGAAGCATTCAAAATGATATATTGGGTAGTGGTTTGCATTTCGTAAATCCGCTTTTAGATATTAAAAGGGTAGATGTAAAAACCGAAAATTATACCATGAGTGGGGTAAATGATGAGGGCAATAAATCGGGCGATGATGCCATTAGAGTTTTAACCAGCGACGGATTAGAAGTTACCATTGATCTTACCGTTTTATATAGAGTAGTATCTACAGATGCGCCACGTTTATTACGTGAAACCGGCGATGATTTTAGAGATAAAATTGTTCGGCCTATTACCCGTACAAAAATTAGAGACAATGCAGTGTATTATCAAGCGGTAGATTTGTTTGGCAATAAGCGCGACGAATTTCAACAGCGCATCTATAGAAGTATTGAGGATGATTTTAAAAAACGCGGCTTAATGTTAGAGCAGTTATTAGTAAGAAATATTACTTTGCCTAATTCAGTAAAAGCTTCTATTGAATCTAAAATCAATGCCGAGCAAGATGCTAAAAAAATGGAATTTGTTTTACAAAAGGAAAAGCAAGAAGCTGAAAGAAAAAGGGTAGAAGCTCAAGGTATTGCCGATTACCAAAGAATCATCAATACCGGATTAACCGATCAACAATTGCAATACGAGCAAATTAAAGCGATGAAAGAATTGGCTTTAAGTAGCAATGCTAAAGTAATTGTTATGGGTAAAGGCGGCGCTCCAATTATAATCGACGGCAAGCAATAAAGGAAGCTTATTTTAAGTAATAAAAGGAATTTAAAAACAACGTTCAAGCGTTGTTTTTTTTGTTTTAGTCTATTAAATCTATAGGCTGAATGATTATTATCACGCCATTCAATGTATTTCGTCAGTATCAATCGTTTTGCAAATAAATATTTTTGCGCAATTAATTTTTATCAAGATGGTAAAACTTGCTTTTGCTACTTTGGTTCTTGCCTATTGCACTTATTCTATTTTCATTTACGCAAATTGTAGTACTTCCGGCGAAGCACCAACGCATTCGGCTACGGCTGGTATGGAATTATGGCAATCGAAAAATTGTCAGAGTTGTCATCAATTATACGGTTTAGGGGGGTATATGGGCCCCGATTTAACCAATATTATTTCCGATAGTACCAAAGGGCCTCTGTATACAGCTGCATTTATTAAAATGGGGACTGCCAGAATGCCCAATTTTAATTTATCCGATACCGAGACAGATCAATTAGTGGCTTTTTTACGATGGGTAGATAAAAGCGGTCGTTCCATTGTTCCGGCAGATAAGGTTAATTGGTATGGTAATTATACTTTAACAGGTAAATAGGAATTGTGTTTTTAGCTGTGACAATTTTTTGCCACTGCATTTGAATTGTAAATACATCAACCATGAAATTGCTGCATAAATTTTATATAGGATTTGCTTTGTTGCTTTTATTAATTTGTTTGTTTTTTGGAGCTGTTGCTATTTTATCCTTTTTTAAGGTAGATTATTTTACAGATATGATGTCTTTTCAACAAGCAAGGCCATTTCATGTTTCAGGAGCGCTTTTTTGGATAATAACAGCCGCAACTGGTGGAATACTATTTTATAAAAATGAAATCGTTGCTCAAGATAGATGGAGCAAATACCTACTCACTGGTTTCATGACCCTCATGATGCTCACCATTACAACAATTCTTATTTCTTATGCATTTGAACAGTATGGAGGGAGAGAATATTGGGAGTTTCCACCTTTTTATAACCTGTTATTATTAATCAGTTGGTTATTACTAATGGTAGGATTTTTTGTTCCAATCATTCGATATGCGAGTAGCAAGCCGGTGTACATTTGGATGTGGTCGGCCGGTATATTATTTTTCTTATTCACTTTTATTGAACAAAATCTTTGGCATTTTGCATGGTTCAGAAATTCATTTGTAAAAGAGATGACCATACAATGGAAATCTAATGGATCAATGGTAGGTGCATGGAATCAAATGATTTATGGCACCGGAATTTATTTAATGGTAAAGATTAGTGGAGATGAAAAAATTGCTCAATCCGGGAAGGCCTATTTTGCTTTTTTTCTTGGTTTAACCAATTTGGTGTTTAATTGGGGACATCATATTTACAATATCCCATCTGCTTCTTGGATTAGAGGTATTTCATATGGCATTAGTATGACCGAATGGTTATTGTTCATCAGTATCATCCAAAGTTTTAAAATCAAATTGGACGAAACAAAAAAATTCAGTCACCTCATTACTTATCGATTTTTAATTGCCTCAGAGGTATGGATATTCTTAAATTTATTGTTGGCATTACTTATGTCTATTCCTGCAATTAATAGATATACTCACGGAACTCATATTACCGTAGCTCATGCAATGGGAACTACTATTGGCATTAATACAATGATACTGTTAGCCAGTTTTTCATATATGTTGAAGTTGGATACCATTAAAAAATTAAGCAACCGATTTTTATATTTAACCGGTTTTTGGGGAACTCAAATAAGTTTGTTGGTATTTTGGGTTGCCTTAATTGTGGCGGGCTTATTTAAGGGATTAAATATGGCGAAAGTACCTGCGCTTTCATTTGCTGAAACCATGCAATCTGTTTATCCGGCTTTAAAAGTTTTTATGTATTCGGGCTTTGCATTAATGATTAGCTTATCTATTATTGTTATCTATCTGCTCCGTTCATTACGTACATTAATAATTGAAGAAGCTACCCAAAAACTAGGATAAAATTTCCTTTACTTTTTTAAAACCCATACGGTTGTATAGATAGTTTGCCCTTGTTGTTCTACAGCAATTTCTTGTTGATGTTGAAACCATGGTGCTAAACGAATTAAAAATGGTTTACTCCATAAACGTTGCGGCGTACTCAAAATAATGGTTTTACCTTTTTTGATAAATTGCTCGAATATTAAATATAATGCGTCAAAACTCTTGGGGTCGTAATTTACATCACTCATTAAAATTACATCCGGTTGTAATGTTTCGGGCAAATGATTCCAATCTATTAGTGCCGTAGTTACATTGTTTAATTGATTGTAATTTATTGAAGTATTAATTACAGTGACTGCTTCAGGAATATAATCACTGATGGTTACTGTACGGGCATATTGTGAGGCAATCAATCCGGGCAAACCTATACCTGCAGCCAATTCCAATACACTTTTATCTTTAATTAAAATTGAATGCTCAGTAAGATATGTGCATAGTGCTATTGCTGATGGCCATAGTTTTGCCCAATACGGAAATGGCATTTCTGCATTCAATAATAGCTGCTGTTGATACCATGTTTCTACCTCAAGTTCAATAGGAACATAGCATGCTATTGTTTGTTCATTAAATTGAAATGGAACAATATGTGTTGGGATATGTATCATCTGTGCCATTATAGTAAATCAAATTCCCAAACGGTTTTATAATGGCCATGCTGTTCAACATAAGTTAAAAATGCATTGTAAAAACCATCGGCTCCAATGGAAGCGCTATCGCCAATTACAAACAGTTGTTTTTTTGCCCTGGTGATGGCAACATTCATTCTTCTGTAATCTTTTAAAAAACCTATATCACCATCATCATTACTTCTTACTAAAGATAAAAGGATTGTATCTTGTTCTTGTCCTTGAAAACTATCTATTGTACTGATGCGTAATGTTGGTCCAAAAATTTCTTTTGCAGCAGCTACTTGTCCGGCATAAGGAGATATCAATGCTGTTGTTTGTAAGTTGATATTTTCGGTTTCAATAAGTTTTTGAATCAAGGTTAATTCGCCTTCATTTTGCAAACTCATACCATCTTTACCTTGTATTTCTTGAAAGCCCGAACCGGCTGTATCAATGAAGTAAATCTGTTTTGCAGTGCCTTTTAAATATGCTGCTGTTTGCAATAATCCTTTATAAAAATATCCACTCGAAAAACCTGCAATGGATTCTTGCATTCGATATTGTGTATTGAGTAAATGAACGGTATTGCATCGAGCAACTGCAATTTCAAGTATAGATCTATTGTAGCCTAACTTCAGTGCAGTTTCACTTAATACAGTAGGCGGCAGTTGCAAATGATCGCCCCCCAAAACATATTTATCGGCTAGTGGAAATATGCTCCAGGCCATGGGTTCTAGGCATTGTCCGGCTTCATCGATAAATAAAGTTTGAAAATGCATGTGTTGCAATTCGGCATCGTAAAGGGCAATAGGAGTGCCTGTAATTACAGTCGCTTCGGCAAACAATTTATCTTCGTTATATGCCTGCATTTTTTTTATTTCGGTTCTTATGGCTTTTACCTCTTTAAACAATAAGTTACGCTGCTCTCTTTCGGCTTTGCCAAAACTGCGTTTGTATTTCAATGCCATTTTTCTAAATTCTTCGGCACGTATTTTTAAGGCTTTGATTTCTTTTTGATCTTTACTATTCGATAATTTGCCTTCGGGTGTATGCGCAAAAACATCCGCATTGGCTTTACTGCTATTGCCCACTCGAAGTACATTGATGCCGTATTGCAACAATCCTTTGGTGATATGATCTACAGCCGTGTTACTGGGTGCTGCTACCAATACTTTTTGGCCTTTTTGAGTAAGTTGGTAAATAGCTTCTAAAAGGGTAGTGGTTTTGCCGGTTCCTGGCGGTCCATGAACTATGGCAATTGATTCATTGGAAAGTATGGCTTCAATGGCTTTATGCTGACTATCATTCAATCTTGTATTGAAATACTCAATATTGCCCGAAAATGTACTTACATTGTTTATTGGGATGCTGTTTCCATCATGCAGTTGTTCGAAAAGAGGAAATAGGGTATTGTTTTTTTCTACTGCTTTTAAAGCTTTCTTAAGTACTTCGGTAGTTCGTTGATCGGGGGCTAACTTGATACCAACGCCTGCATCTTCAATCCAATCCGGAAAATCGGGAGCAAATAAACGAAATTCACCAGTACGGCCATCAAGAT
>JBMOEQ010000023.1:0-24872 GCA_049314655.1 Ferruginibacter sp.
TTATATAAGCGATGTTTTTATTGAAGGAGAAAAAATAAAAGCAATTGGAATCGGTTTATCTGCAACAGATGCCGATACCGTAATTGATGCTACAGGCTTATTGGTATTTCCCGGAGCCATTGATCCGCATGTGCATTTGGAAATGCCTTTTATGGGGACGTTCTCGAGCGACAATTACGAAACCGGCACCCGTGCTGCATTACATGGCGGCACAACTTCGGTAATTGATTTTATTTTACAGAAACAAGGCCATTCATTATATGAAGCGTATAATGAATGGAGTGGTCGTGCATCTGGAAATGCCGTTGGCGATTATAGTTTTCATATGGCCGTTACCGATTACAATGATCAAACCCGTTTAGAATTAAAAGATTTGATTGAAAAAGAAGGCATCACTTCTTTCAAAATGTTTATGGCCTATAAAGGGGCATTGATGATAGATGATAAGCAAATGGTTGGTTTATTGCATGACATTAAATCATTGGGCGGAATGGTAACGGTACATGCTACCAATGGCGATATGATTGATTATTTAATTGCAAAACATAAAGCCGAAGGAAAGCTTACTCCGGTATATCATTATTTATCTCAACCCGAAGTAACAGAAGCAGAAGCATCAGAAAGATTTGCATCTATAGCCGGTGAAATTGGATGCCCCGGATACATTGTACACATGACTTGCGAAGGCGCGGTAAATGCCGTGCGTACCAACAATCGATTAAATCAAAGGGTATATGGCGAAACTTGTATTCAGTATTTATTGTTAGATGCAAGGTTGTATGATAGTGTAGAAGAAGGGGCTAAATGGGTGATGAGTCCGCCATTGCGTCAACCCAAAGATCAAGAGGCTTTGTGGGCTGCCATCAATCAAGGTATTGTACAAGTTGTGGCAACCGATCATTGTCCTTTTACCTGGCAACAAAAATTAATGGGCAAAGATGATTTTTCTAAAATTCCCAATGGGCATCCTGCAATAGAACATCGTGTAGAATTATTGTACAGTGAAGGCGTACGAAAAGGTAAAATTACACTCCATAAATTTGTAGAAGTGTTGAGCACAAACCCCGCAAAGATATTTGGTATGCATCCACGCAAAGGTTGTTTAGCACCGGGTAGCGACGCCGATATTGTGCTATTTGATCCTAACGAACAACATACATTAAGTGCAAGTTCACATCATATGAATACCGATTACTCGGGCTACGAAGGATGGGCAATTACAGGTAAAACTAAAAAAGTATTTTTGAGAGGACAACTGGTAATCAATGAGGGCAAATGTTTGGTGGAAAAGGGTTTTGGACAATATATCAAACGTAATAAAGTAAAAGGTAAAATTTAATGGGTAAAACAAGATTAGAAGCATTTAGTGATGGGGTTATTGCCATCATCATTACAATCATGGTGTTAGAAATGAAAGCACCTAAAGGAACGTCATGGGATGATCTTTGGCCATTGGTACCAAAGTTTATCAGTTATGGGCTGAGCTTTTTATTTGTGGCAATTTATTGGGTAAACCATCACCATTTGATTCATGCTGTTAAAAAAGTAACCGCTGGAATCCTTTGGGCTAATATCAATTTGTTGTTTTGGCTATCATTAATACCATTTGCAACAGCTTGGATGGGAGAAACCAATTTTAAAAAGCTAACAGTAGTAGCCTATGCGGTAGTAGTATTGCTTTGCGGCATTGCATTTAATATCTTACAAGGTGCTATTGTAAAAAGTTATCGCGATCAAACGCATATTAAAAAATACATCAATCCGCATAGTTGGAAATCAAAAGGCTCAGTAGCATTATATTTAATTGCAGTGCCGATAGCTTTATATGTAAGTCCAACTATATCTGCATGGATATTTTTTATGGTAGCTTTATTATGGCTTATACCGGATAAAAAAATTGAAAAAGCATTAAATGAAGTTGAATAGATATTAATAATTAAAAATTGTTTGTATGCCAAGAATCATTCGCTCCGGTCTCATTCAAATGAGTTTGCCAAAAACAGAAGGGGAAGGTACTATTGCTGAAATAAAAGCAGCGATGGTACAAAAGCATATTCCATTGATTGAAGAGGCAGGTAAAAAGGGTGTGCAAATTTTGTGCTTCCAAGAAATTTTTAATACACCCTATTTTTGTCCGGGGCAAGATAAAGCTTGGTACGAATCGGCCGAAACAGTACCCGGTCCTACTACCGAAATGATGCAAGCCTATGCCAAGCAATACAATATGGTAATTATTGTGCCGATATATGAAAAAGAGCAAGCTGGTATTTTATACAACACTGCAGCAGTGATAGATGCCGATGGAACTTATTTAGGAAAGTATCGTAAAAATCATATTCCGCATACCAGTGGATTTTGGGAGAAGTTTTTCTTCAAACCCGGCAACTTAGGTTATCCTGTTTTTCAAACCAAGTATGCAAAAGTGGGTGTTTACATTTGTTACGATAGACATTTTCCTGATGGAGCCAGAATATTAGGATTAAATGGCGCCGAAATTGTATACAATCCATCTGCAACTGTTGCCGGGTTATCGCAATACTTATGGAAACTAGAGCAACCTGCACATGCTGCTGCCAATGGATATTTTATGGGATGCATCAATAGAGTAGGAGTAGAAGCACCGTGGAATTTGGGTAAGTTTTATGGCAGTAGTTATTTTGTTGATCCACGCGGACAAATTTTTGCGCAAGCATCGGAAGATAAGGATGAATTACTCATTGCCGATTTCGATTTAGATATGATTGAAGAAGTACGAAGCGTTTGGCAATTCTTCCGTGATCGTCGTCCGGAAACTTATGGTCGTTTAACAGAATTGTAATTTCATCAGTATAAGCTTTCCCTTTAAAATTAAAAATTGTTGTTCTCATGTCTATACAATCTAATCGTTTAACCAATCAACAATACGCTGCTAATTTTAGTGATATTCATCCGCCCTTCGAAACACCGGATGCGGCATTGGTAGAAGCCAATCGTTGTTTGTTTTGTTACGATGCACCGTGTACTAAAAGTTGTCCTACTTCAATTGATGTACCCAAATTCATCAAACAAATTTCTACAGAAAATATAAAGGGATCGGCACATACAATTTTCCAAAGTAATATCATGGGCGCCGGATGTAGTAAAGTTTGTCCGGTTGAAAAATTATGCGAAGGTGCTTGTGTGTATAATTTGATGGAAGAAGAAGCCATTCCTATCGCAAAATTACAACGTTATGCAACAGAAAAAGCCATGACCAACCATTGGCAATTGTTTCAACGCAAAGCATCAACCGGAAAAAAAGTTGCCATTGTGGGTGCAGGACCGGCCGGTTTAAGTTGCGCACATGTGCTAAGTAGAGAAGGCATAGATGTTACCATTTATGAAAAAGAAGCTAAAGGCGGTGGATTAATGACTTATGGTATTGCTGCTTATAAAGTAACCCCACAGTTTTGCGCAGACGAAGTAGAGTATATCTTAGGAATCGGTGGTATTGAAATTAAATACAATCAAACGCTTGGGAAAGATATTTTGCTTGCCGATTTGCAACAACAATATGATGCAGTGTTTATGGCTATTGGTGTTGGATTGGCAAGGCAACTCGATATTCCCGGAGAACATTTAGATGGCGTTGAAGATGCCATTCACTTCATTTATAATTTGAGAGAAAAGAGCTATAGCGAAATTCCCATTGGCGATAAAGTTGCTGTAATTGGAATGGGCATGACGGCCATTGATGCAGCTACCCAAGCCAAACGATTAGGTGCTAAAGAAGTTACATTAGTATATCGTAGAACTGAAGCCGAAAAACCATGTACACAAGAAGAATTGGATATTGCCAAATTAGATGGCTGTGCTATTGTATGGTTAGCTGCACCAAAAGAAATCATTGGTGAAAATGGAAAAGTAAAAGCTTTGGTATGCAGCAAGATGGTATTAGGCGAACCCGATGCCAGTGGAAGACGTTCGCCAATTGATACCGGAGAAACCATAACCCTTGAAGTAGATATGGTGATAAAAGCAGCCGGACAAATGCCTTTTGAAGGATTGGTAAAAGATGCAGGTTTAATTCACCAACATGGTAAACTTCAAATAGAAGCCAATGGCGCAACTAACCTTAAAGGTGTATTTGCGGGTGGCGATGCGGTAAATGGCGGACGAGAAGTGGTAGATGCCGTGCAAGCGGGTAAAGTGGGAGCGGAGGGGATATTGGCTTATTGGAAATAGTTTTCAATTTTAATGTGCTTATTTCCACGCAAAGCTGCAAAGTGAAATAAGCCGCGAAGTTTATAGACTTAAATTTATAAGGTTCTGCTTTTTGCTTAAGTTTATAAGGTAAATTAAGAAATGAAATAATTAGTGCATTTGATGAAGTATAGTGAAAATGAGATTGCTAAGATTGTGGTAGATGTTGCTTTTCATTTACATAAGAGATATGGACCTGGTTTATTTGAAAGTGTTTATGAAGAGTTGATTTGTTATGAATTGTCGAAAACAGATTTACAGGTTGAAAGGCAAAAATCTGTTCCATTAATCCATGAAACAATTCAATTAGATGCAGCATTTAGGGCCGATTTGATTATTGAAAATCTTGTAATAATTGAGATTAAATCAGTTGAAGCGCTTCATTCAATTCATTATAAACAATTACAGACATATTTGAAATTAACTGGCTGCAAATTGGGATTATTAATAAATTTTAATTCGCATCTGATTAAAGATGGAATTCAAAGAGTAGTTAACAGGCTTTAAATGAAGAATTTTATTTTAAAGTCAAAAAATAAAATATTTACAAATCAACACTGCTTTGCGGCTTTTAAACTTAGCTGCTTTGCGTGAAAAAAAAAGTTTATGGCTAATATTTCAAGCAACTTCCTCGGCATTCATTCTCCTAATCCTTTTTGGTTAGCGAGTGCACCTCCAACGGATAAAAAAATCAATGTGCTTCGAGCTTTTGAAGCAGGTTGGGGTGGTGTAGTTTGGAAAACTTTGGGTAGTCAGGTGAAGAATGTTTCTTCTCGATATTCGGCAGTTAATTTCAATGGCGGAAAAGTAATGGGCTTCAATAATATTGAATTGATTAGCGATCGTCCGTTAGATATCAACCTTAAAGAAATTGCCGAATGTGTAAAATTATTCCCTGATAGGGCAATGATTGTTTCGCTGATGGCCGATAATAATCGTGAAGCTTGGCACGAGTTAATTAAAAAAGTAGAAGATACCGGTGCACATGGTTTTGAATTAAATTTCGGTTGTCCGCATGGTATGACGGAAAGAGGAATGGGCGCTGCTGTAGGACAAGATCCTGAAATTGCCAAAATGGTAGTAGAATGGGTAATGGAAAAAGCAACCTTGCCGGTAATCACCAAACTTACGCCCAATGTGCATTCTGTGGTGCCCACCGGAAAAGCTTGTGTAGAAGCAGGTACGCATGCTTTGTCTTTAATCAACACCATACAATCTGTAACCGGAATAGATTTGGATACCCTTGTTCCCAATCCTTATGTTGCGGGCAAATCTGTTTTTGGTGGATATTGCGGTCCTGCAGTAAAACCTATTGCTTTAAAAATGCTCACTACAATTGCACAAAATTCAGTTACTCAAAAAGTGCCTATATCCGGAATCGGTGGCGTAAGTACTTGGAAAGATGCGGTTGAATTTATGTTATTAGGTGCATCTAACGTTCAAGTATGTACGGCAGCAATGAAGCACGGCTTTAGAATTGTAGAAGATATGTGCGAGGGCTTGAACAATTGGATGGATGAAAAAGGCTTTAAAACCTTGGATGATTTTATTGGAAAATCGGTTGATAAAATTACCCATTGGGAAGATTTGGATATCAATTACCATCATATCGCTAAAATCAATCAAGATAAATGTATCCATTGCGGATTGTGTTATATTGCTTGCGAAGACACATCACATCAATCCATCAATTTAGAATATGGTAAACCTTACAATACATATACCATCAAAGAAGAAGAATGTGTAGGTTGTAATTTATGTCAATTGGTTTGTCCGGTGAGCGATTGTATCACAATGGAAGAACATCGTGTAGCACCAGAATACCTTAATTGGAAAGAGTATCAAAGATTGGGTTTGCCATTGAACAATCATTAATTAACTGAAGAGAAAGGCTAAATCATCTTCCGATAAAGATTTTACAAAGCCTTCTTCTTCGCCAATGAGTTCTTGTGCCAATTTATGCTTGCGTTCTTGCAATTGAATAATTTTTTCTTCAATGCTGTCTTTGCAAATCATTTTGTATGCAAATACCGATTTAGTTTGACCAATGCGATGCGTACGATCTATGGCTTGTTGTTGTACAGCAGTATTCCACCAAGGATCAAACAAGAAAACATAATCGGCTGCCGTTAAGTTTAATCCGGCATTTCCGGCTTTTAAACTGATGAGTAAAATACAAGCAGTACTTTCAACAGATTGAAAACGATTCACCAATTGTTGTCTTTCTTGAAGTGGTGTACTACCATCTAAGCGTTCAAATTCTAATTGTTCTTTTTGAAGTCTTTCTGCCAATAAATCGAGCATGCCCGTGAATTGAGAAAACACCAATACTTTATGTTGTGGTACCAATTGGTTGAGTTCGCCAATGAGTAAATTTGTTTTTATAGAATCGTAATTAAAAACGTCTTCTCCCTTCACCAATTCGCTCGAATTGCAGGCCTGGCGTAGTTTTAATAGTCCGTTGATTACACCTAGTTTTCCTTTGTTAAATCCATTTTGCTGAACATCTAAGAAAATGCTTTGTTTGATGTTATCTTTAATGGATTCATAGGCCATGCGTTGTTCGGGCCCCATTTCGCACCATAAAATACTTTCAACTTTTTCGGGCAAATCGGTAGCTACTTGCTCTTTCGTTCGTCTTAAGATAAAAGGTTGCGTAATGCGTTGAAGCGCTTTTATTTTATCCGGATCTCTATCTCTATCTATGGCATCGGCATATTCTCTTTTAAAAAATTCTCTATTGCCAAACATGCCGGGTAGTAAAAAACTCAATTGGGCATAAAGATCAAATGTATTGTTCATTACCGGAGTACCGCTTAGTGCAATACGCATATTGGCGGTTAGTTGATTTACGGCTCGAGTAATTTGCGAAGCGGGGTTTTTAATATTATGACTTTCATCAATCACCACTACATCAAAATGAAGGGTTGCCAATTGGTCAATATCGGCACGCATGGTACCATAAGTGGTTATAATGATGGATGCTGTTGATGTACTTATTTCATCAAAATCTCTATTGCCGCCATGGTATACCAACGACAGTAAATGTGGAGCAAATTTTTGCAATTCTTGTTGCCAATTAAATACCAAACTAGCCGGACAAATAATCAATTGTTTTTCGTTGGGAAATAGAGCTTGTCTGTATGCCATAAAGCATATCGTTTGTAGGGTTTTGCCCAATCCCATGTCATCTGCCAAGCAAGCGCCTGCATTTACTTCCGATAATAAAACCAACCATTCAAACCCTTTTTGTTGATAAGGTCGTAATGTTGCTTGTATGTTTGAAGGAATATTAATGAGTGAATGATTTTGTTGTTGCCACTGTTGCCATTTGCTCCACCAATCAATTTTGATTGCAGGCTTAAGTACAAGCTGTTGCTCGCTATCATTGCCTTCTGTTAATGCCATCCACCGAGCTATAGTAATGGTATTGTCATTGATTTTGCCATGCCTTAATAGGGTGCCATATTGTTGTAGCCATTCTTCATGTAAAATGCCTAAGCTGCCATCTTTTAACAATACGGCTTTTTGTCCGGCATAAAGCATTTTTTGCAATTCTTTCGGCGCTATGGATTCTTTTCCAAAATGTAGGCTAAACGTAACCGTTAGATTGCTTTCGTTGTTGTTTACAATGCTTATTGTTGTTTCGGGTTTAAATGGCGAGTACCTAAAATGCGTGAGTAAATCCATTCCCAATACTTGAATGTCTTGTTCAAGTAATTGATGATAGGTTTTTAAGAACCATTGTTTTTTTTGTGCATCGGCAAAGGATAAATAAAAATTGCCATTGAGTTGTCGAGCAAAATTGGGATGTAAAGTAGAAAGCTGTTGTAGAAAAGCTTTTTCTGCTACTTGATTTCTTTTAATGAAATACGATTTTCCTGCATGCTTCACTTCTACCTTTTCGGTATAGGGACCTTCCACTACAAATCCATCGTATTGCCATTGTGGTTCAAAATACAGAAAAGCATTGCTGATTTCTTTTAATAAAATCTGATGCACTGGTTGTACGTCAATAAGCGATTCTTCAATGAGATCGTTTCTATTCACCTGGTAATTGGCCTCAAGTGGAAGAATTACATGTTCTAAAAATGCTTCTTGACTAAATGCAAATTGTTCGGGATCTAAATCATTTAACCATTCTAATGTTTTATAGTCGTTGTAATTGAGGATGAAATATTCATTACCACTTTCAATTAAAAACTCAAAACGATGAAACGATGTTGACGCAAATTTTTGTCCGTTAATCATATAAAAAGGTTCTAAGAGAAAACCTTTTTCGGTGAGCGTTAATTCAAATGCAATACTTGGAGTAAACTGACTAAATAAGCAGGGCGCTGTTTTTGCTGTTTTTTTATCTTGCCAAATTTTATGATACCAAGTAAATAATCCTGTAAATGGTTTTAGCCAACGAAAGGCTGTGTGCAATTCGCGCATTAAAGCTTGTGGGTAATATTTTTCAAAAGTCATACCGGCTTGTGCCGATTTAAATTTTGATTCCAATAAGCGCATTCTTTTTTCGTTTTCAATTTTTGAGAATGCGGCTACTTTTTGTTTGGCCTCTCGATGCACTTTGTCAAAAACTCTATTCAGTTGCAGCAGATCCGGATCTGTTAAATTTGCAACCAACCCTTTTGGGGTTTCTTCCATCTTCATTATTTGAATCAATGCTTGCGTATTGCCCAATTCTTGTGGTGATAAAAGGAGATATGTTTTTTTTATTTTTTTCGCTTCCATTTCAAAAACTTGGCTGCAAACTTAGTTTTTGAGTGGTAATTAAATAAGAATGGGGAAAACTAAATAGCTGTATCCCTCAAAAATACGAGGCCTAATATTTCATTTAACAGTATTTTTTTCTCATCTTGATTAAAATATTAACCATGAAAAAAATAATCAGTCTTCTTTTATTGTGTTTAAGTATGTTATTCATAGGCAATGTTATGGCTCAAAATGGCAAGCCCAAACCTGTTGTTGCGCCTAAAACAAAAATTTTAAATAATATTAAACTCAATGTTGAAAACTTTACAGTTTCTGATGCTCGTTTGGTATTTGAAGATGACAGCCCTGTACCGGCAAATAATTTGGTAGAACTTAAGCAAAGAGTAAAATTGCAACTAACTATAGATAAAGGTTGGCAACAAAAAGAAGGTCGTGTGTTTTTAGGTGCAACAGAAATTATTAGATTAAGTGATGGATACAATGTGCTTGCTTCTGACGATTTGTTTAAAAGTTATGATGAAGAAGGGGTTACTCCTGATGACGCACAATTTATTACCTTATATGCTACATTAACAGAATTAGACAATATGAAACTCCATGCCATTGTAAGTTTTAGGGTTTGGGATAAAAATGGAACAGGTGAAATTACCGGTTCATTTAAATTGTTTTTTAAGAAAGCGCCATAATTTATACCTATTTTATTTCATAAATAAAGCCCTGTCGAAACCGACAGGGCTTTTGGATTTTATAGGAAAAATATCTTTTTATTTTCTGTATAAATTACTGTTTACAATATAGCTGGCGTTCGAGTACCAATCGGGGAAACTGGTTCCGCCCGATTGAGCCCATGCTACAAATTTGCTATACACTGCATTGATGGCTTTACCTTCAACAGGGTATAAGAATTTTTGAGAAAATGCTATGCCATAAGGAAGGTTGCTTACTGTTTTATAATATTTGTTTTGAGCAGGAATAGTATTGTCTTGCCCAGTTTTAAAGAATGATACATCTGCTTTTAACGTAGGTGTATAACCCGATAAATGCGCTTCTCTACCTCTTGTACGATTGATGATGATAAAAGGATTAAAAGGTGCTGTGCCTAAATTGGCCTGTGTTATTGGCGAATTTAATTTAATGGTCATTCTAATGGTATCCGGTGTAATTAAAGGATTGGCCATATAAGTATTGATATAACCGCTTTGAGCATTCATCACATTAAATGCATCGTCGAAAGGAATGATTACTGCTTTTGTATGACCGGTTTCGCAACCATTTGCACCCAATGTTACTACTTGATTATTGGTTACTCTACCACCGGTTACCGATTGTACTGCAGAAGCAGCAAATGGAAATTCAACTCCGAATCCATTTCTGAAGGTTGCTCCAGAAGCTCTTAAAATATATTCGGCATTTATTTCAATCGTGCGATTTAAATTGTCGTTAATGGTGGTGTAACGATAATCTACCACTAAGTCATTTACATCATAGTCGCCCAAGAATGGCCAATTGTCTTCAAACGCTAATGTGCCGTATTCTTTTTGTCCAGGGAAGTAATTGATATAAGCCTTTGTGGCATCATTTGGAAAATCATCATACACATCGTTTACGCCATCTCCATCACTATCCACAGGGCGATCAATTAAGTTTACATTGGTTTTTTGAATAGCTGTTACCGGATTACTTTTTACATAAAAAAGCAAATCATTAAAATCATTATCGCAACCTGAACTGTTTCTTAAAATATCTTCAAAGCCAGTTAAGAAAACATCTTGAGCGCCATCGTATAAAAACACGGTATGTCTTCTTAATGAAGCCGTAGCTTCCGGGTTTAAATTATCAATGGAGTACACTGTATGATAGCCATTGCCCACTACACTTCCGTTCCAACCATTGGCAACCATAGCAAAACCAATTGAAGTACCTGCATCAAATCTGCCTAATTTTACTTTCATACCCGGCAACAATGCGCCACCACTTCCACTTAAACTTGCATTAGGGAATATGAAACGTAAAGTATCAATTGCACTAGCTGTTGCGGGTGGAGTATTGGTAGGATAAGTGAAATAAGCAATACTGTTCATATAACCGGCACCTTCTGTTAAAAAGGTAAACCAAACATCACTCAATTGTGTAATGTGCACATTAGTTTCAATACCACTGGCAAGATAATCGGGGTGGTAAGTCATCACCGGCATACGCTCAGGTAATGAAGCATTTACTTTATCTAAAAATGCTGCATTGATAACATCGTTAACAGGCTCTAAATAATTGGGTTTGCCTACATTGTTATACGTACCCATATAAGCATACGCTGCTAAAGGACGAGCGTAAGTATTGTTGTTATTTTTACCCGGTGTGGTTCTTTCGCCGAGCGGACTATCAGGAATAACATTGCCGCTATAACCATTTGCGCCTCCTAAAATACAAGTAATAGATTGACCACTAATACCTACAACCGCATTACGCAGTACACCTAAATAATTGGGATCTACAACAACTTGTGTAACATAAGAAGGTAATATAAGATCGCCTGCAATTTTACCGGAAGCATCTGTTAGGGCTTTAAAAATAAGTTTGCCTCCAACAGAAATTGGCTTATCGTAAATTGAAACCGGTATTTTTTGAATGGGCGAATTATCCGGAGCTTGTATGGTAATATCTAACCTTACCTTTTGTTCTGTATTGTAATTGAAGGATGCTGGAGCATTCATGGTGGTTAGTTCATTCACATCGCCGCTACCCGGAGGCGGCGTTGGAGTGGGCGTATTGGTATTCCCTTTTTTACAACCAATGGCAGCAGAAATGGCAACTGCTAAAGCGAAGTAAAGAATGCGTTGTGTGATTTTCATACATTAATGTTTAAAAGCGTTGATAGTGTACTGTTGTAGAAAAAATTAGAGGTAACAAGTATTAACG
Organism: Ferruginibacter sp.; assembly: GCA_049314655.1. GTDB lineage: Bacteria > Bacteroidota > Bacteroidia > Chitinophagales > Chitinophagaceae > Ferruginibacter. The sequence continues at coordinate 11,857 of JBMOEQ010000023.1, forward strand.
TTTATTATTTTTTAATTAGTACTATTAATAAGTTTAATTTTTCTACTTCTATTCATATTTTATTGCTTTTCCTTATTGGCATGTATTGTGCCACTTTTTGAAACCCTTTACAGATAAGGTTTTTGTAATTTCTACAGATAAATATTTTCCGAAAAATGGAAAATTTTCCAACTTTTGTGCAAAGTGTAAAAAATAGAGTGCGTTTTTATTATAGTAATAAATGAAGCAATTAAATACTATGGATTTGGATTAGAAGAGGAGATTGTATTATAAGAAAAAAACAGCAGACGTGCCTTTATCGTTGGTATTTATGAATCAGGTAAAATTGAGTTAGTAGAAAGTAAATTTGATTTTAGGAATAATGTTTCTTTTAAGGTTGAACTTTTGCATAGGGAAGCCTTTCCAATAAAGTAGTTGAATAATAAGCATCTATTCCTGCCGAAACAATACTGCCGGCCTCATCAAGCTGTATGAATCCATCTTTTTGAACAATTGCCTCATTCAAGTAGATTTCTTCAATTGCACCAATAATTAAAAATGTATGGTTGTGCGTGATGGGAATAATTTCTACTAGGTTTAGTCCTATTTGAATATGGCTTTCTTGTACATAAGGTGCATTAAACCCGTTTTTAAAAATTGGTGTTAATCCGGTTGCATCAAATTCGCTCACCCCTTCTGGATATTTTGCACTGGTTTGATGGGCTTGTTGTACCATCGATGGATTAATATGATTGATGGTAAATTGACCGGTGGCTTTGATGTTTGAAATGGTATGCGGTGCAGCTTCAATGGGTCTGTTGATTATTCCAATCAAAGCCGGATCGGCACCAAGATGTACGATATTGCTAAATACTGCAAGATTGGTTTGCTGTTTTAAATTAACCGTACCAATTAAACTTGCCGGTTTAAATCCTGAAATACAGTTTAAAAAATTGGCACGATAAAATCTTTCCCAAGATTGAATTGCTGTAATCGGAAAATGTTGCATAGGAATTTTGTAGTATCAATATTTGATAGGCTATAACAGTACTCAAGGTAATTTATTGTCGCATTATAATTCTTCTAAAGGCAATTCAGTGCTGTTCAATGCTTCATCTTCTTCCGGTAGCACTTCGCTTATGCCAATTAAATCTGCCACTAAAGCCGTCCATCCGGTTTGGTGACTGGCACCCAATCCCGATCCATTATCGCCATGGAAATATTCATAAAACAATACTAAATCTTCATTGCCCGGTTGTTGATAAAACCAATTATAATCACCATAAGTTTTTCGATTGCCTTTTTTGTCTTTCGCCATCAAGCTAATTACACGTTTGGTAATTTCATCGGCGGCTTGTACTAAATTCATGAGGTTGCCCGAGCCAATAGGGCATTCAATTTGTAAACTATCGCCATAAAATTCGCCATACTTTCTTACCGAGCGAATGATTAGATAATTAATGGGCATCCAAACCGGTCCTCGCCAATTGCTATTGCCACCAAATAAATTACTAGTGCTATCTCCCGGATCATATTGAATGGTATATTCTTCGTCTTTAATAGTTACAGCATAAGGATGCAATTCATGGTATTTCGATAATGCCCTAATACCGCCGTCAGATAAAAATTCACTTTCATTCAACAATCTATTCAACAAATGAATGAGTTTTTCTTTGGGGACTAAGGAAATTAATAATTCTTCTCCATCACTTTTTTCTTCGTTTGGCCAATACCGTTTATTTTCTTTTCTATAATTTTCGAACCAAGTAATACGTTTCTTAAAATCGGGTAATTTGTCTAAAGTTTGTTTGCTAATGGTACTTACGGCAAATAAACTGGTTAGTCCAACTATGCTTTGAATACGCAATGGAATGGGAGCTCCTCCACTGATACAAAGGGTGTCGTAAAAGAATTTGTCTTCTTCATTCCACATGGCATGACTATTCAATGCATCGGCAATCAATACAAAATGTTCGAAGAATTTTGTGGCGGTATCTTCAAATGTATTGTCGTGCCTCGAAATTTCTAAAGCCATATCCATCATATTCAATGCATACATGCCCATCCAACTGGTGCCGTCGGCTTGTTCCAATTGCATTTCGCTAGAAAAATGGTGACTGCGATTAAAAACGCCAATATTATCTAAGCCTAAAAATCCGCCTTCAAAAATGTTGTTGCCATTTCTATCTTTTCTATTAATCCACCAAGTGAAATTGATCAATAGTTTTTGAAATACTCTTTTTAGAAAGGAAATATCTCCATGTCCGGTAACTTCTTTTTCAATTCTATATACTTCTAAGGCGGCCCATGCTTGTACCGGTGGATTTACATCACTGAAATTCCATTCGTATGCAGGTAATTGCCCATCGGGTTTCATATACCATTCTCGCATGATCAATTGCAATTGATGCTTTGCAAAAACGGGGTCTACCATAGCCATAGAAATACAATGAAAAGCTAAGTCCCATGCAGCATACCAAGGATATTCCCATTTATCGGGCATAGAAATAATATCCTGGTTTTTTAAATGTGTCCAATCGCTGTTACGGCCTTTTTGTTTACCTGCATTGGGCGATTCAATACCATCTCCGGTTGTTAACCATCGTTCTACATCATAGTGATAATATTGTTTGCTCCATAATAATCCTGCCAATGATTGTCGTTGTATATTTTTTAAATCGGCATTGATATCTTTAGGTAAGATGGCGGTATAAAAATCATCTGCTTCTGCTTTCCTTTTTTCAAATATTTTTTCGAAGCCGTTGGAAAAGGGCTTGTCATCGGCTCTGTTGGTTAAACGGCAGTAAATGGTTTTTGTTTCGCCACCTTTTAATTGAAGTGTATAAACGGGAGCAATTTTTGTTCCTGTTTTTTTTAGCTTCAATTCTTTTTTATGTAAGCCTCTGATCACGGCATCATGAAAAGCATCTTTTACAAAAGGTGTAACATTGGGCGTATTGTTCAACTTTTCAAGATTGGTTTCATTTTCAGTAAAGTAAACATCTTGTGTAGGTTGAAAATAAAAATAATAAGTGCCAATACGATGGTGATGGGCTTTTACCGAATTTTTATCAAGTGCCGTTATAGAAGGTTTAGGATCTTTATTATTGAACCACCATCTATTGGTAAACCAAAGTGTAGGTAAAACTGTAATAGGTGCAGCTTGTGTGTTTTTGTTGGTAATTTCTATCTTAATATAAATGTCTTGTGGACTTTGTTTGGCATACACCACTTTGGTATCGAAATAGGCATTGTTATCAAATACGCCTGTATCTAAAATTTCGTATTCGGGTTCTAGCTTACTTCGTTGCGCATTGGTATCAATAAGCTGTTGATAAGGGAAAGCCTGTTGCGGATATTTGTACAGGTATTCCATGTAATAATGCGTAGGTAAATTATCGAGATAGTAATACAGTTCTTTTACATCTTCGCCATGGTTGCCTTCGTAATTGCCTAGTCCAAACAAACGTTCTTTTAAAATGTCATCTTTGCCATTCCATAAGGCAACAGCAAAACATAAGTGTTGAAAATAATCGGAGATGCCGGCAAGTCCATCTTCGCCCCATTTGTAGGTTCTAAAATGCGATTGATTAAAGGGAAGATAGCCCCAAGCATCGCCAAATGCTCCATAATCTTCTCGTACAGTACCCCATTGACGTTCGCTGAGGTAAGGCCCCCATTGTTCAAGAGGAATGGGCTTTTTATTATTTACGGCTAGCCGTTGGTGTTCTGCTGTCATGATTTTTTTTCTTTACCTTATATTTTAAAAATAGTCATCCTTTCTTCACAATAGCCAATAAGATAAGGTTATAAAAATACTGATTTTATGGGCAGATGGTAAAAGATATGCAGCAATAACTTTTTTTACATAGTGGATATTTGACTACAAATACCCAACAAATGTTACTACTATTTAGGTGATTACTTGCTTTTATCTTTGTGTTGTTAAGAAATCGAATATACCCTTTGAAAAACTGAAATTTAATGTTGGCCTTGCCAACCTATGAAAACCACACGAGAGAAAGGTGTTGAATTGGCTTGTATTGCGACCGAACCTTATAGCAGTGTATTAAGTTATTTAGTTTGATCTTATAATAATTTATTTAAAGTCAATTTGATACTTTAGTTTAAAATGTTGAGAAGAATCGATATTGTTTCGGTTCTTCTCTTTTTTTTGCATAGTCAAAATGTAGCTATTTTTCTACGGGTACATTTAAAGTGTTTCTACATTGAGGTTGTTAGGTGCTTTTTATTTTTGTATTGTTAAGAAATCGTATATACCCTATAAAAAACTACAATCTGATTTTGGCCTAGCCAACCCTATGAACCTACTTGAGGAAAAGTGTTGAATTGACTTTTTGTAAACTTCACCCTATGAAACAGTGAGGTTATATATAGTTCGTTTTTAGTTATATAGTTAACATTAAAGCCAGTTTAGTACTTTTTGTTGTTTAAAATGTTGAAAAGAATCGAAATTGTTTCGGTTCTTTTTTTATGGAATAAAGAGCAGGAAAATTGTATTAAAAGTATTTGCCTACAATAGGGAGTTGTTTAAATTCTTTACGTTCTACCAAAGCTATAAACCAAAAGAAAGCCATAAACAATACAGCACCAGTTGCAATAGAGAACCAAATGTTATCGTACAAATGAACAAGTCCTCTATGAATAAAAAATACAATTGTAGTAATCACTAAATATGCAATAAGTTTTTTCTTAGCATAAGGTATACGATATTTTCTTTGTCCCATCCAATACGAACTTGCCATCATAAACGCATAACAACAAAAAGTAGCCCAAGCACTGCCGGTATAGCCAAATTTCGGTATCCACCAAATGTTGAGTAAGATGGTGATGAGTGCTCCAAGAATTGTAATAAAGGCTCCAAATAAATTTCTATTGGTAAGCTTATACCAAACCGATAAATTATAATAAATTCCTAAAAATACACTGCCCATTGCCAATATGGGAACGATATGAATGCCCTCGCCATATTCTGCGAATTTTAAGGTGAGGATTTTTTCAAAAACATCGAGGAATAATCCAATGAATAAAAACATAAAGCAACACGCAATTACAAAAAACTTCATTACCCGGGCATATGTTTTTTTGGCATTGTCGGCTCCGGAATGATTAAAGAAAAATGGTTCGGCAGCCATTTTAAACATTTGGATGAAAATGGTAATCAATACCGCTAATCTATAATTGGCTGCAAAAATGCCGAGTTGACGTTTGGCTTCTGCTTCTGGGATAGTTGCTACATGTTGATATACCAATCTACTCAGCATTTCATTAATCATGCCACCTAACCCTACAATAATTAACGGATAGCCATATTTCATTACGGTTTTCCAAAGGGGCCAATTGAATTTGAATCGGAAGCTGATCCATTCTCTCCACAATAAAATAAAAGTAAATGCACTGCCTATTAAATTGCCAATAAGATAATACCCAATGCCTATTGTAGGGTTGTAAAAAGATAAAAGCCAATGTGTAGGATCTTTTTTAGCAATAGCCGGACAAACTCCAATAAAAAAAACAACAATGAGTACATTTAATACAATACCGCTAACACGAACAAAAGCATATTTTTTTGGGCGACCTTCTTGTCGTAAACGAGCGAAAGGTAAGGTAGATAATGTGTCGAAAAAGATAATGCCGGTAAGCCAAATGAAATATTCGGGATGCGCACTCATTATTGTAGCATTGGCCAATTGCTGCGACAATAAAAGTAAAATTCCTGCAAATAAAAACGTACTCACCAATAAAGAAACAGAAAGTGTATTGTACAATTCTTTTTGATCTTCTTTTTGTACAAACCTAAAATAACCGGTTTCTACACCATAAGTAAATACAATATTTAAAAAAGGAACGATGGCATAAATTTGAGTTAAATCGGCCGTATCTACAGCTTGGTAAATAAAACTCAAGGAGAAATTTAAAATATATCCCAAAAACCTGCTGCCAATGGTGGGTAAACCATACCAAAGTGTTTGTCCTGCAAGTTTCTTAATACTACTCAATGCCTATTTCGTTTGCAACAAATTTACCTGATATAAATTTATTTTGCGGTACAATTATTGTCGTGCTCCAATCTAATTACAATCCCTTTATTCAACGATCGGGTGAATAGATGATTTGGCCAGCACTTAAACCTTTTATTAAATGATTTGAATGCAACGGTTTTTTAACAAAAGCTATCTTTATAAAAAAAACGAAAAATGAAAAGAATATCCTGTTTAGTTTTTGCAGTTATTTTAATGCAATCTTTTTCTTTTGGACAAGCCAAATTGGCTACAGCCGAATATCAAAAATCGATGCAACCTGCATTGGAAATTGAAGTGCCTTTTCCTCAAAAAACCATTTTAAATGCTATTGAAGATAAGTTCATCAAATTGGGGTACAAAGGGAAAGAAACCAAAGGATACTTAACTTTTAAAGGGGTTGTTTTACCCGAATTAGGTGCCGAAGCCTATGATGTTTATTTTAATGCAGAACGTAAAAGTAAACGCGAAAAAGATTTTTCAATAGTAACGATGATGATTTCTTCGGGTTATGAAAGATTTATTGGCGATACAACGAATGCAGTAGTTTTAGATAAAGCAAAAGGTTGGCTTAATAATCTTACCCCATTAACGGCCGATTATGATTTGGAATTGCAAATTACCGATCAAGATGAAATAATGAAAAAAGCAGAGAAAAAATTAAATGGATTGATAGAAGATGCACAAGATTTAACTAAAAAGAAAGCAAAATTAGAAAAGGAAATTGCGGATAACACGACCAATCAAGCTAATCAAAAATCGGAATTAGAAAAGCAACAACAAGTTTTACAAACATTAAAAGGAAAACGGAAGGTAGCAGCAGTTCCTGTAAAAACGGGTAATTAAAATAAAGACATTTGCGTAAAAAGTGATCAGCAATAACTGGTCACTTTTTTTATTGCGGTTGTTCAAATCGAGGATTGTGTAATAGAACATTATCCGTTAAGGTTTGTAGGAATGCAATAAGGTCAATTCTTTCTTGATTGCTGATAGGAATTCTTGTTCTTAATAAAGGATCTAGTGTGGGTTGTGTGATATTTATATTGGATCGATAATGCTCTACAACTTGTGTTAATGTAAATAAACGACCATCGTGCATATACGGAAACGTAAGTACGATATTGCGTAAACTGGGTACTTTAAATTTTAAAGAATCGGCGCGGTCGTTTGTGATACGCATACGGCCAAAATCATTCAACGTAGGTTCAATATTTAATCCGTTATTTCTAAAACTATTATCGGTGAATAAAGGCTCGGTATGACAACTGTTACATTTTGCTTTAAATGTATTGTATCCCGCTAATTCAGATGCATCAAAACTGGCTTCGCCTCTTTTTACTTGATCGTATTTTGAATTGTAGGAAACTATACTGCCCATGAATTGTGATAAGGCTTTCATCATACGTTGGCTATTGATGAGCGTATCGCCAAACGCAGCGGCAAACATTTTTTTATAGGCCGAATCGGGTTTTATTTTATTCAATACATTGTCGATGGTTTCGGCCATTTCCAAAATATTCGTAATGGGCGCTAAAGGTTGTACTTCGATATGGTTGATGCCGCCATCGAAATGCATCTCTCGCATCCATGCTAAATTGAATAAGGCAGGGGCGTTTCTTCGAGTAAAAGCATTGTCGAAACCATGACTGAATTGATGGTCGAATGTAGCAAAAGCTGCAAATTGTTGATGACAACTGGCACATGGAAAATTGCCATCTTTACTCAATCGGCCATCATAAAATAATTTTCTGCCCAATTGAAAGCCTTCCTCTGTTAATTTATTGTTGGCATAAATATCTGTTGGTGGTTGAGGCCATCCTGCAGGTATAGTTAAGTTGATATAAGTTGGATTAAATGGTGTGTTTCCTGTATTCGGTGGGGCGCTCGATTTTTTACAAGCATCAAGTATAAAAACTGATGATACTAAAATCAATGCAATAGATATGGTGAATGTATATTTCAATTGATTAGTTGTTGATGATTTGTGTTACAGAAAACATATCACTGTAATTGTCGGCTACCGATTTTGCTAAAGTGCCCGGTGTTGTAATGAGTGGGGCATCGGCAATTTTTAAAGTTAACGGTATTTGCCAAAATCGGTTTAATTCGTTTTCTATAATGATTTCACTGGTGCCATTTTCATTCAGTATAACCGATTGTGCTGTTGGGAAATTTAAAGTAATTGTTTTCAAAACATTGTTGGCGCCTTTGAAACCGCCGATATGGTATTCAAAGATGTTCCCGGGTGCAGTTGATACCGGAGCAACCCCTTCTAATTTAAACATGATGTAGCCCGAATTCCAGGTCCAAAACATTGCATTTAAAGGGTCTAAAGCGCCGGTTTGTGCGCCACTTACATTTCTAATACTATCTACACCTAAAACAAATCGAATTGATGTGTACGTATTGGTAGGTGCTTGAAAATTAAAACTTAAACTAGCACTATTCGATTGATCAATTAAATGATAACTATTGGGCTCGGCGTAATTGCCATTGCTGCCAAGTAATTCTATATTACTGATATAGTATAATAATTTTTTAGGAGTATACAATTCTCCGGCCGGGTTGGTATAAGCTGCTCCATTTAAACCCAATGGCCCACCTGAAACTTTATTTTGAAAGCTAAATTTTGTTATCCCATAGGTAGGGTCTGCTTTTTTAGTACAAGATGCAGCAACCAAAAGAAACAAAAAAGATAAAAGAGAGATTGGTCTTTTCATGATTATAATTTTATACGCATTCTGTTTTGCTTGGTTTCGCTTTTTTTCTTTAACGGCTTTAGGAACTTTGGTGGCTTTCCTTTTCTTAGGAACGATTAATGCCTTTTCTACCAATGTATGTATTTTTTCAATAACCAACTGTTTGTTCCCAAGCTGACTTCTTTCTGTTTGATTCTTTACCAACAAAAATCCTTCCGAATTGATGCGATTTTTTAATTTTTCAGTAATTCTTTCTTTTTCTTCTGCAGAAAAGTGCTTTGAGGCTTCAACCAACCAATACCCTTCTACCATGGTTTCTACCTTGTTTACGTTTTGTCCGCCTTTTCCTCCACTTCTAGCCGTTTTGAACTGTATTTCATCCTTGATGTTCATATTCAAATTTACCGCTAATTAATGAAGCGAATGCTTAAAAAAGCGCCGTATTTGGTATCTTTATTTTAATAAGAGCAAAAAAATATACATTTTTGCAATCAACGAATCGGAATTAGATGTTAAATAGCATATATCATTCACTCACAGAACGAAAGCAAGCAGGGAAAAAGTCCTTTGCTGTACTCATCGATCCGGATAAGGTGAATGAACATAATATGGATCAATTGATCGATTTGGCGGTTGCAGCCAAGGTTGATTATTTTTTAGTGGGGGGTAGTTTGGTTATTTCTACTTACCTCGATGAATGTTTGCAACTGATTCGTAAAACTTGCAATATTCCTACGGTGCTATTTCCCGGAAGTCCCTCGCAAGTAAGTCCTTATGCAGATGCGTTGTTATACCTTTCTTTAATCAGCGGTCGTAATCCCGAGTTATTAATAGGACAGCATGTTGTTTCGGCACCTTTTGTAAAAAAGAGTGGTTTAGAAATTATGCCTACAGGTTATATGGTGGTGGATGGTGGAGCACCAACAACGGTTTCTTATATTTCTAATGCAAGTCCATTGCCTTCCGATAAAAACGAAATTGCCATGTGTACGGCAATGGCCGGAGAAATGTTGGGCATGAAATTGATTTATATGGATGCAGGGAGTGGCGCTAAACGTCCAATTACCGAAAGCATGATTGAAACAGTATCTAAAGCAATTTCGGTTCCATTAATAATCGGCGGCGGTATTACCGATCCCGAAAAAGCTTACCTCAATTGCAAAGCAGGTGCCGATGTAATTGTTGTAGGTAATGCTATTGAAAAAGATTCTTCCCTTATTTTAGAAATGTCTTCTGCAGTGCATAGTGTACCGCATATTGTTTAGAAGTTGAGGAGTTTAGGGTTTAGTGTAGAGACTTTATAATCATACCATCTTTATTAAGCGGTTAAGCGATAGATGAACTATTGTTGAAAATAGTTTAGAGGTTTAGTAGTTTAGGGTTTAGTTGAATTTCATCTCCGAGATGAGAATGCTCATTTAAAATTCAACATTTAACATTCTTCATTTCCTAAAATCCCATCGGGATTAAATATTTGTAACAAAATAACCAAATCGAATGTGCGACCCCGTTGGGGTCGAATGTGCGTGGTAAATTTTTATCTAGTCATATTGAACCTCTCCGATGTTTTGAGTACAAATGCATCTAAGTTTGGAAGTTTACATTTAACATATAATGAACTATGCGCCTTTGCATGAAAAATTACAGTTTAATTAAAATTTCGGAACAGAAATGCTCATTTATAATTCAACATTTAAAATCCAACATTACTAAAACTATTCTCTAACAATCTTCTTCGTGATTACTTTTTTATTGTCTAAATAAACGGAAACCCAATACATGCCTCGGCTCCAGGTTTTAACCGGAATAGTAAATGTTTGTACACCGGCTATAGATTGTCCTTGGGTGGTGTAAACTTTTTGCCCGTTTGATTGATGAATTTGAATGGACACTTTAACTGCGTTGTTTCGTAGAACGGTAACAAGAAGTTGATCGCTAACGGGGTTAGGACTAATAGTAATATTTTCTACAGCGTTATTACATGCTTGAATATAGTTTACAGTAGTTGAATCCAAATAAAAAGTAGTATCCGTACCAATAGTCATTTTAACGCGGTATTTGATACTGATGCCGTCAGATAAATCGGCTAAATCATTATCATACATTAAATGTCGAGTACTGAAACTACCGGTAGAATTTTCGGTGAATAAAGTACTGTAATTAGCTTCGGTTGGTAGTTGGCGCTCCACATCAATGCGCATGCCTGCGGCCGATTTTACAGTAAGATGTATACCTGTACTACATGAAGCATTGACTGCAAATTGTTGGGTATATAATTTTTTAAGTAAGCGTACAAAAGCTTTTTTAGCATCTGGAATGCCATAACCAATTTTTGTGCTTGGGGTTGCGAAATTATGACCAGATTCTCTTAATGTTTGAATGATGGTCATATTATTTACTTCCGGAAAAGCTTGCCATAAACAAGTTGAAATGCCGGCCATAACCGGACAAGCATATGAAGTACCACTGCCATAAGTGGGTTGTCCGTTTGAAGTATTGGCAACAACCGCATTCCATCCTACAGCAACCACATCGGGCTTTACTTGCCCATCTCCACTAGGACCAACGCTACTAAAAGATGCCGGTTGTCCGGCTGCATTTACAGCGCCTACGGTTAATACACTATCCGCATCTGCCGGAGAATTGATACCTCCGTTTCCATCATTACCAGCAGCAACAACGACCATGATACCTTTTTTAGCTGCAAAATCGGCTGCACGAGCGCTTATAGTTGTATTACCATCTAAGTTAGCATAGGTATAATTAAAAGCGGCATTGGTGAAATCAACATAGCCTAAGGAAACAGAAAATACATCTACCCCTAAACTATCGGCACGTTCGGATGCAGCCGCAAAATTTTGTTCTTCAACTGGGTATTCAGTACTGGCATCTTCACTTCTGTATAAGTAAAAAGAAGATTTTGGAGCTGTACCTACAAAATTGCCGGGCATATTGGCCGAAATAGCACTAAAGCAGGTTGTTCCATGAAAATGGTCTTCAGCATTGGAATGATTTGAAACAAAATCCCAAACGCCTAACAGTCTACCACTGTTTCTTACACTATCAAATGTGGGTAATGTAGTATAGTTTACAAAACCTGCATCAATTACAGCAATTTGCATGCCTTCTCCTCTAAATCCATAATTGTGTAAAAACTCGCCATTGTTTAAATGTATTTGTGGGTATGCAATGCCATAATTATAAAAATCGGTTGGCGATTGTGGTCGGTTTCCGGCGATAAAATCGGTAGGCTCAATGGGGTCTAAACTTTTATTATAAGGTTTAATTGGAGCAATCGTAGTGGGCATCCTAGCGCCAACAGCACTCGTGCCAAGTACAAAAGGAAAAGTATTGATTTTAGTTAAAGCAGCCGCATCTGATGTTTGTATACATACTTGATTCAGCCATTTACTCACATTGAGAATAGTTACATTGCCGGCTAATCGAATACTGTCTATATAACGAGGAGTAATAGGTAAATCGGTTTCATCAACAGCAATACTATACCTTAATCTACGATCAATAGAACGTTGTGTAAGAAATTGTTGAGGATTAGCAATGGAATACGGGGTGCCTTGCTTGTCTTTCAGTTTTACAATATATCGAGTAAACTGTGCATCAGCACGTACTCCAAAAAACGTGGAAACAACAATGAGTATTAAGGTAAAAATCTTCATGTAATATTTTTTATGAAAGCGATATGCTTTCAAATTTATGAAGAAACCTGCTTAAAAATGCGTTTGTTTAATTATGGCCAATCATTGTTAAGGTGATACCATAACCTAAACGATACCCAGAAGAACCCGGAGTTGGGGGTTGGTACTCTTGATGTAAAAAGCGTTTGTACACTAAACCAATACCTTTTGCATAATTTTCGGAGCCATAATTGATTTCACTGTACGAATTGGGATCGCCGGGGTTGCCAATGATTTCATCGCGTTGATCTACTTTAAAGGTACTATCTAAACTAAATGAACCCAATGTCATAGGTGTGTTTACACTGTCGTATACATAATCCCAATCGTCTAAATATTTTACATCCGAATTAAGCGAATAGGTATCAATATAAGAATTGCCTTTCCACGCATAACCATCTTTAACCGGTTGTTTAAGTTTTAGGAAACGCATGTTGTTTTCGATAAATTCAAAACCGTTGGTGGCATGTACTGCCGAAAAAGTATTATCGGGTTGCCATGGATTGGCAGCGGTTTTACGGATATAGCGAATGATTCTATAAGCAGGGCGTCCTAAATTATCTGTAATAGCAGCATCTACTTCGTATTTTACTTCATAACTG
>JBMOEQ010000024.1:0-23484 GCA_049314655.1 Ferruginibacter sp.
CGGGGAGATCTTCAACGAAAATCCTGCAAGGCTGTCTTTGAAGGATGTGAAGATTGGAGAAAATTATGCCCTGATCATCAACAACAACGCTGGTCTATGGGGTTATAATATTGGTGATACGGTGAAGTTTGTTTCACTCAATCCATATCGTATAGTGGTTACCGGTAGAATCAAGCATTTTATTTCTGCATTTGGCGAACATGTTATTGGAGAAGAAGTAGAAGCCGCATTGATGAAAGCTGCCGATGAAGAAAAAATTCAAATTATAGAATTTACAGTAGCGCCAAACATCGCTTCTGGCGAAGGAAAAAGCTATCACGAATGGTTTATTGAATTCGAAAATTATCCCGATAATGTAGAAAATTTTGCACAAAAAGTTGACGATAATTTGCGTAAAAAAAATGTGTATTATGATGATTTAATTGCCGGAAATATTTTACAAAGACTTATTATTCGCCCCTTAAAAAAACATGCTTTTATAGAGTATATGAAGCAAGAAGGAAAGTTAGGCGGACAAAATAAAGTACCTCGTTTAAGCAACGATAGAGTAATTGCAACAGAATTGTCCAAATGGATTGTTTAAGGTAAAATTGGTCATTCGTTAATGTTTTATCAATAAAATTGACTTAAGTGTGTCGTTTATGATATATTATTCTATATTTGCAACGAAATAATTAAACACTTTGAACAACAAAACATCATATCATAGCGACTTCAATTGCATTCCAATGCAATATGCTATGCCGTTAGTTGTTCGTATCTCCCGACGCCGACCTGGTTGCTGATAGGCCGAGCAATTTCAAGATTGCCCCTGTCAGTGAAAAAATACAACCAGGTTCAACAATCTATCTTTTTAATTCTCTTTCAATTTTTTTCAATTGGAACAACATCATTTAATAGTCAGGGTAGCTACCCTCGACGATCGCAAATATGCAACCATCATTACCGATGAAATGCAGGCATCTGCCCAAGCTCGTGGAACAGGTATTGCCAAAAGAAGTCCGGAATACATTACCCAAAAAATCGAAGAAGGTAAAGCCGTTATAGCTGTAACCGAATCGGGCAACTGGGTAGGATTTTGTTATATAGAAGCATGGGGGCACGGACAATTCGTTGCCAACAGCGGATTAATTGTAGCACCTGCATTTCGTAAAACAGGCGTGGCGCGTCAAATAAAAAAACGTGTATTTGAATTAAGTAGAGAGAAATATCCCGATTCAAAAATATTTGGACTTACCACCGGATTAGCCGTTATGAAAATCAATTCCGAATTGGGCTACGAACCGGTAACTTATTCCGAATTAACCGATGATGAAGAATTTTGGGCTGGTTGTAAAAGCTGTGTCAACTTCGATATTTTGGTAAGTAAGCAACGCAAAAATTGCATGTGTACGGCTATGTTATACGATCCTGCCGATCATGCAACCGTTGAAGAAACTCAAGATGATTTTAAAAAGAACTCTGTGATTTACGAAAGGTTCATGCAAATTAAACAAAGCAGATTTTTAAAAATGTTGAAAAGAAAACAAGGCGGTGGTTCTATCAAAGCCATCTTTAGAATGTTTGTGTAGTTTTCTTTTTGATAAAAAATATTATACCTATGCAACAAGATATTTTTTCTACTTATACAGAAGCCCATAAAATTCCGGCCGGATCTAAAGTGGTATTGGGTTTTAGCGGAGGTTTAGATACTTCATTTTGTGCCAAGATGCTTAGTTCCGAAATGGGATGGGAAATTCATTCAGTAACTGTAAATACTGGCGGTTTTTCAAACGATGAATTAGCTCAAATTGAAAAACATGCATTGGCATTAGGTGTTAGCAGTCATATTGCGGTAGATGCACAAAAAGATTATTACGATTCAATTTTACGCTATCTCATTTACGGTAATGTATTAAAAAACAATACCTATCCGTTAAGTGTTAGTGCCGAAAGATTGAGTCAGGCCATTCATATAGCCCACCATGTTAAAAAAACAGGTGCAGTAGCCGTAATTCATGGCAGTACAGGCGCCGGTAATGACCAGGTACGTTTCGACATGATTTTTAATATTCTCATCCCGGGTATACCCATCATTACGCCTATACGTGATTTACAATTAAGTAGAGCAGCAGAAGTGGCTTACTTAAAAGAGAAAGGCGTGCAAATGAATTTCGAAAAATCTACCTATTCTATCAATAAAGGATTGTGGGGCACCAGTGTTGGCGGAAAAGAAACTTTATCCAGTAATGGAATGTTGCCCGAATCGGCATGGCCGGTACAGGTTACTAAAACCAATGAGGAAAGCTTAGAATTGGAATTTACAAAAGGACAACTTTCTGCTGTAAACGGCATTGAATATACACATCCTTTTGAAGCCATTCATGCACTTCATACTATAGCTGCGCCGTTTGGTATTGGAAGAGATATCCATGTTGGCGATACCATCATTGGCATCAAAGGTCGTGTTGGGTTTGAAGCAGCAGCACCGCTGGTTATTTTAAAAGCACATCATGCTTTAGAAAAACATGTGCTTACAAAATGGCAGCTTAATTGGAAAGACCAGTTGTCTTTATTTTATGGAAACTGGTTACATGAAGGTCAAATTTTAGATCCGGTAATGAGAGATATTGAAGCCTTTCTTGAAAGCTCACAACAACAGGTTACCGGAAAAGTGTTCATTCAATTAATGCCTTATCGTTTTCAAATATTGGGCATCGAATCGCCATTTGATTTAATGAGCAGTGCATTTGGAAAATATGGTGAAATGAATAATGGGTGGACGGGCAATGATGTACGTGGATTTACAACCATATTTGGTAATCAAACGATGATTTATCACGCAGTAAAAAACAGTAACCATGAGTAGTAAAATTAGAGCAGGCGTTGTAGGTGGTGCCGGTTATACCGGAGGCGAATTGATACGCATTTTACTACATCATCCGTTGGTAGATATTCGTTTCATTCATAGTACCAGCAACGCCGGAAAGCCCATCTATGCCGTGCATCAAGATTTGTTGGGCGATACAGCAATTACTTTCAGTGAAACCCTGCATGCCGATATTGATGTATTGTTTTTATGTATGGGACATGGAGAAGCCAATAAGTTTCTTACACAAAATGCAATCAATGCTTCTATTAAAATCATCGACTTATCGCAAGATTTTAGATTAGCAGCAACTGCTCATTTTGAAGAACGCGCATTTGTTTACGGTTTACCCGAACTGAATAAAACCGCTATTCAATCTGCTTCTAATATTGCTAATCCAGGATGTTTTGCTACAGCTATTCAATTAGGATTACTGCCCTTAGCTAAAGCAGGCTTATTGAACGAAGTATTTGTTACGGGTATTACGGGTTCTACCGGAGCCGGACAATCGCTTTCAGCTACAAGTCATTTTAGTTGGCGTGCCAATAATATTCAAGCTTATAAAACTTTAGAGCATCAACATCTATACGAAATACAAGCCTCACTTCATGCATTGCAACCGCATTTTCCTTCAACACCCGAAAGTGGAGATGCCATTCATTTTGTTCCTTGGCGTGGCGATTTTACTCGTGGTATTTTTTGCAGTGCTCAATTGGCTTGTAATCTTGAATATACTGCTGTAAAGGAATTGTTTAAAGATTTTTATGCAGAACATCCTTTTACTACAGTTAGCGATCAGTCCATCTTTTTAAAACAAGTTGTACATACCAATAAATGTTTTATACAGTTAGAACAAAAAGGCAGTCAGCTTGTGGTGCACACGGCTATTGATAATTTAATAAAAGGCGCAAGTGGACAAGCCGTACAAAACATGAATATCATGTTTGGTATAGAAGAAACTGCCGGATTGAAATTGAAAGCCGGTTATTTTTAGTAGAACACCCATCTATTTACAACATTACTATTATGAAATTATTCGATGTATATCCACTCAACGACATTACCATCACTAAAGCAGTAGGCGCTTATGTATGGGATGATAAAGACCAACAATATTTAGATATGTATGGAGGTCATGCGGTGATTTCTATTGGGCATACACATCCGCATTATGTAAAGCGTTTAGAAGATCAATTGCATGCAGTAGGTTTTTATTCGAACTCTATTAAAATTCCTTTACAACAAGAGTTGGCAACCATTTTAGGAAGGGTATCGGGCAAAACCGATTATCAACTTTTTTTATGTAACTCCGGCGCCGAAGCCAATGAAAATGCATTGAAACTGGCCTCTTTCTATAATGGCAGAAAAAAGATTATTGCATTTAAAAAGGCTTTTCATGGACGAACATCATTAGCCGTTGCTTGTACCGATAACCCGGCAATTGTGGCCCCTGTAAATGCAACAGACAATGTTGTATTTCTTCCTTTCAATGATGAAGCTGCATTACAAGCATATTTCGATGCGCATGGTAATGAAGTGAGTTCAGTAATTATAGAAGGCATTCAAGGTGTTGGTGGTATACATATCGCTTCAACTGAATTTTTGAAATTAATTAGAAGTTTATGTGATCAATACAATGCCATTTATATTGCCGATTCGGTGCAATGTGGATATGGTAGAAGTGGGAAATTTTATGCACACGATCATAGTGGTGTTAATGCCGATATCTATACCATGGCAAAAGGCATGGGCAATGGATTTCCAATTGGCGCTATTTCTATTGCTCCAAAAATTGAAGCCAAACATTTTATGTTAGGTACAACTTTTGGTGGAAATCATTTGGCATGCGCTGCTGCATTAGCCGTATTGGAAGTGATAGAAAAAGATGAGTTATTGATGAATGCTGCTATCATTGGAAGTTATTTAATGGAAGAACTTAAAAAGATTCCCGAAATTATTGAAGTACGAGGAAGAGGATTAATGATAGGAATTGTATTGCCTGATAATTTAAAACACATTAAACAACAATTACTTTTCACCCATCATATTTTTACCGGGGAAGCCAAGCCTAATGTCATTCGGTTATTGCCGGCATTAAACATAACCCGTTCTGAAGCCGATATTTTTTTACAAGCCTTAAAAACAGCTATTCATTCATGAAGCACTTTACCTCCGTTTACGATGTAGCCAACATCGACGCATTGGTTGCTAAAGCCTTATCTTTTAAAGCCAATCCTTTTCAATCGAAACAATTGAACAGCAATAAACGTGTGGGTATGTTGTTTCTTAATCCGAGTATGCGTACCCGATTAAGTACCGAATTGGCGGCTTCAAATTTAGGTATGCAGGTAATAGTGTTTAATGTAGATAAAGAAGGTTGGGCATTAGAATTTGAAGAAGGTGCCATTATGAGCGGACATACTGTAGAACATATTAAAGATGCAGCACCTATCTTAGGCAATTATTTTGATATACTTTGTATTCGTGCATTTCCTACTTTGAAGAATAAGGAAGAAGATTATAGCGAACAAGTGATCAATGCGTTTATTCAGTTTGCCGGAATTCCTATTGTAAGTATGGAAAGTGCAACACTGCATCCCTTGCAATCTTTAACCGATATTGTTACCATTACTGAACATAGTACTATGATTATTCGTCCGAAGATTGTGTTAACCTGGGCACCGCATATTAAAGCGTTACCGCAATGTGTTTCCAATTCATTTGCACAATGGATTAATGCTTGGGGTAAAGCCGAATTTGTAATTGCACATCCCGAGGATTATGAATTGGATACACAGTTTACAAAAGGTGCAACCATTACCCATAACCAAGATGAAGCATTAAAAGATGCCGATTTTGTGTATGTAAAAAATTGGAGTACCTATACCGATTATGGTAAAATTTACAGCAATGATCCTTCTTGGATGCTCACCAATGCTAAACTTGCATTTACCCATTCGGCCAAAGTAATGCATTGTTTACCGGTACGCAGAAATGTAGAATTGAGTGATGAAATATTAGACGGTACAAACAGTATTGTAACACAACAAGCTGCCAATAGGGTTTGGGCTGCGCAAGCAGTTTTGAGCGAATTAATAGGACAATAATTATATAAATAGGCATTTATTTATGCAGCATAAAAAGCAACTCTTTATCATTAAAATCGGTGGCAATGTAATTGACCATGAACCGGTATTAAATGCATTTTTGAAAAATTTTGCTGAAGTAGATGCATTGCGCATTTTGGTACATGGTGGTGGAAAAATTGCAACCCGTATGGGAGAGCGTTTAGGTTTATTGCCCAATTATATAAATGGAAGAAGAATTACCGATGCTGCAACTTTAGAAGTGGTGAGTATGGTGTATGGCGGTTTAGTAAATAAAAATATCGTAACCAGCTTACAAGAAGCAGGATGCAATGCTATTGGATTAACCGGTGCCGATGCCAATATTATCCCTGCGCAAAAACGCCCGGTTTCAACAATCGATTATGGTTTTGTAGGCGATGTAATTACAGCATCTATCAATACAAAAGCATTGCAATTGTTTTTAGAAAATGGAATGGTTCCGGTGATTGCACCAATAACGCATGATGCACATGCACAATTACTCAATACCAATGCCGATACCATTGCTGCGTCATTAGCTGTTGCTTTATCAACCGAATATGATGTTCGTTTAATCTATTGCTTTGAGAAAAAAGGCGTGCTTGAAAATGTAGATGATGAACAATCGGTTATTCGATTTATAGATAGATCGGTTTACCAAGATTTAAAAAACTCCGATAAAATATTTGAAGGCATGATTCCAAAAATAGATAATGCATTTGCTGCCATAGATGAAGGCGTAAAAGCTGTATTGATTGGACATTCGGATGATTTGAAACAAAATATTTCAAACGAAACAGTAGGTACACTTATTCAATAATATGCATCAAACACTTTATCAAGAAGCCGTTCAATTATTGCAAGCATTGATTGCAACTCCATCTTTTTCGAAAGAAGAGGCAAGCACCGCAACTTTAATTGAACAATTTCTTTTAGATAAAGGCATACCTGCAAAGCGCTTGAAAAATAATGTGTGGGCTGTAAATGCAAATTTTGATGTTCAAAAGCCTGTACTCTTGCTCAATTCGCACCACGATACAGTAAAACCCAATGCACAATATACCCGTAATCCTTTTGAGCCTAACATTGAAGCCGATCAATTATTTGGATTAGGCAGTAATGATGCCGGCGGTTGTTTAGTAAGTTTAATAGCCACATTTGTTCATTTTTATGCAGTAACAGATTTACCTTTTAATATTGTTTTAGCCGCAACTGCCGAAGAAGAAATTTCGGGTAAAGAGGGTATTGAAGCTTTATTGCAAGATGTTGATTTTATTGCGGCTACTCATGACAGTAAGGAGCAATTGTTTAGTGGTTGGACAGGCATAGTAGGCGAACCAACATTATTAGATTTAGCCATTGCCGAAAGAGGTTTATTGGTTGTAGATGCGGTTGCTCATGGAAAAGCAGGGCATGCGGCACGCAACGAAGGCGATAATGCATTGTATAAAGCCATTGCCGACATTCAAACTTTACAACATTTTGTATTTGATAAAAAGAGTGCATGGTTGGGTGCAACAACTATTCAGGCAACTGTAATTGAAACGCCCAATAAACAACACAATGTAGTACCGGCAAGTTGTAATTATGTATTAGATATTCGGGTAAATGAATGTTACATTTTTGATGAAGTGCTTCAACAAATACGCGCTTTAGTAAGCAGTACATTAACACCACGTAGTTTACGGATGCGCTCTACTTCAATAGCCGAAACACATCCTTTGGTACAAGCAGGTATTCAATTGGGCAAACAATGTTATGGCTCTCCAACAACATCCGATAAAGCTTTAATGCCTTTTCCAGCATTAAAAGTTGGTCCGGGTTTTAGCGGTAGAAGTCATAGTGCCGATGAATTTATTTTTTTACACGAAATTGAAGCCGGTATTACATTTTACATCGCTCTATTAAATGTACTAACCCAACATTCAACCTTAAGTTTTGAATAAACGGGTATAAAAAATTACACATGAAAATCTGGCAAAAAAATACCAACACATCAAGCTCGCCCAATGAACGTATGTTACAATTTACAGTGGGTAACGATAGGGCGTTGGATGTATATTTAGCACCTTGGGATGTTTTGGGTTCAATAGCGCATGCAAAAATGTTGCAATCGGTAGGTTTATTATCCGAATCGGAAAAGAATGCCCTTGTAGCTGAATTAAAAAATATCTATGCTACAATTGCTGCCGGAAGTTTTTCCTTGAGCGATGAGATGGAAGATGTGCATTCGCAAGTAGAATGGTTATTAACTCAACAATTAGGTGATACCGGAAAGAAAATTCATAGTGCACGCAGCAGAAACGATCAAGTGTTGTTGGATATGAAATTGTTTTTACGGCACGAGATTGAACTTACGGTAGTGTCTACTGTTCAACTTTTTGATTTGTTGATTCAATTAAGCGAAAAACATAAAGCCGATTTATTACCCGGTTATACGCATTTACAATTGGCCATGCCTTCTTCCTTTGGATTATGGTTTGGTGCTTATGCCGAAAGTTTGGTAGATGATTTGGAAACGGTAAAAGCGGCTTATGCTATTGTAAATAAAAATCCTTTGGGATCGGCTGCGGGTTATGGTTCTTCATTTCCAATCAACAGAAATCTTACCACCGATTTATTGGGCTTCGAAGATTTGAATTATAATGTAGTGTATGCACAAATGGGAAGAGGTAAAACCGAAAGAATTGTTGCCGCTGCTATAGCCAATATTGCTGCTACTTTATCTAAAATGAGCATGGATGCCTGCTTGTATTTGAATCAACAATTTGGGTTCATTTTATTTCCCGATTCCTTAACTACGGGAAGCAGCATTATGCCGCATAAAAAAAATCCGGATGTTTTTGAATTGATTCGCTCGCACTGTAACCGCATACAAGCATTACCCGGCGAAATTGTTTTAATGACCAATAATTTACCCTCGGGCTACCACCGCGATTTACAATTGCTAAAAGAACACCTTATTCCGGCTTTGACACAATTGCGTGCTTGTTTAGAAATGGCAGTATTGATGTTTCAGAACATTACAGTAAAACCTAATTTATTGCAAGACGAAAAGTACCAATACCTCTTTAGTGTAGAAGCCGTTAATCAAAAAGTATTGGAAGGCTTGGCGTTTAGAGATGCGTACCGCGAAGTTGGTACAGCTATTGAAAAGGGAACATTTAAGGCTGCACCCGAAGTACAACATACCCATGAAGGCTCTATCGGCAACTTATGTAATGCCGAGATAGTAAAGATGATGGAATCTGTTGTAGTTGGATTTAAGTTTGATACGGTTAAAAACGCATTGGAGCAATTATTACAGTAAATTGCCGTTCAATTCTTGATTTTTTGAGGATTGTTTGCCAAGTAAGGCTGAATTTGTGTGGAAATGGCTTTCGAGCCTAACGTACTATGCTCAACAAAGTATTCCTGTTGAAGTGTGCGACGCCACTGAAGTTGAGTAAAGTTGCTTTGTTTGGCCCAAAAATCTTACCCGTTTCCTTACTATTACTTAAACTATTTAATATATGGCCGAAGCCATTCAAAAAAAACGCATTGCGATATTTGGTTCTACCGGTTCAATAGGAACACAAGCGCTGGAGGTTATTCAGGCTAATCCAGATTTGTTTGAAGCCGAAATTTTAACGGCGCAAACCAATCATGAATTGTTGGTAAAACAAGCCTTAACCTTTAAACCCAATGCGGTGGTGATAGGCGATGAAACCTATTTTCAACAAGTAAAATCGGCTTTGGTAGGTACAGATGTAAAAGTTTTTGCCGGAGAAAATGCATTGGAAGAAGTTGCCGATTTTGATACCTACGATATGATGTTGGCGGGCATTGTAGGATTTGCCGGATTGAAACCCACATTGAAAGCCGTATCAAAAGGAAAAGCTGTTGGATTGGCCAATAAAGAAACTTTAGTGGTGGCCGGCGATATTGTTATGGCTACCGCTTTAGAAAAAAGAGCACCGATTATTCCGGTAGATAGTGAACATTCGGCCATTTTTCAATGTTTGGTGGGAGAGGGAAGAAATGCTATTGAGCGCATCATATTAACCGCAAGTGGAGGACCTTTTTTAGGAAGAAAGCCCAATTTTTTGGTGAATGTGAAACGCGATCATGCTTTGCAACATCCTAATTGGAGTATGGGTGCAAAAATTAGTATCGATTCGGCCACTTTGATGAATAAGGGTTTAGAGATGATTGAAGCCAAGTGGTTGTTTAATTTGGCGCCGGAGCAAATTCAGGTGGTGATTCATCCGCAAAGCATTATCCATAGCATGGTTCAGTTTGAAGACGGCAGTATGAAAGCGCAAATGGGTTTACCCGATATGAAGCTGCCCATTCAATACGCAATGGCATTCCCAAAACGTATTAAGAACGATTTTCCACGCATGGAGTTTAAGAAATATCCAGCTTTAACTTTCGAAGAGCCCGATATTAAAACTTTTCGTAATCTGGCTTTGGCAACAGAAGCATTATACAAAGGCGGCAATATGCCCTGTGTATTGAATGCTGCTAATGAAATAGCCGTTTGGGCATTTTTACGCAACCGGATTGGCTTTTTAGATATTACCGCTGTAGTTGAAAAAACCATGCAAGAAGTGAGTTTTATTGAAACACCGAGTTTAGAACAATATTTTGAAAGCGATGGCGAAGCCCGTAATTTTGCGGCTTCATTGATTAAAATATAATGAGAAGCATTAAATTGTTTCTTAAAATTAAACTGATTTTTGATTTATTTAAATAATTAAACCGATGCTCCCATCTGCATTTAAATAGGCGATGGGATTTTTTTACTATGACAACTTTAGCAATCAATTGGGGCAATGCAGGCATTCAGATTTTTTATCTGATTTTATCCCTTTCTATCTTAGTTATTTTACATGAATTTGGCCATTATATCACTGCACGTTGGTTTGGCTGCCGGGTAGAAAAATTTTACCTGTTTTTCAATCCATGGTTTTCTTTATTTAAGAAAAAAATTGGCGATACCGAATATGGAATTGGTTGGTTACCCTTGGGTGGCTATGTAAAAATTTCGGGAATGATAGACGAGAGTATGGACAAAGAAGCCATGAAGCTTCCACCACAACCTTATGAATTTAGAAGTAAACCGGCCTGGCAACGTTTGATTATTATGTTGGGTGGTATTATAGTAAATGTATTGTTGGCATTTTTGATTTATGCTTTTGTTTTATTCATTTGGGGCGAAAAGAAAGTGCCGGTGAGTTCGGTGAAAAACGGCATTTGGGTGCAAGACAGTGTGTTGATGAAATTAGGTTTAAAGAATGGAGATCAAATTACCTCTATTGATGGTAAAGCGGTTGTTTATTTTGAAGAAATTCAGCCTAAATTATTATTGGCAAAAAATATTACTGTAGTAACTGCAGGTGTAGAACGTAATATGGAAATGCCCAAGCAGTTTATTGAAATGTTGGTAGAAAATAAGAAGCGTTCGGGCATGTTGTTGATGCAACGTATACCTACTTATATTGGCGGGTACGATAAAAAAGATACCAGCTATGGTAAAAAAGCCGGATTATTAGAAATGGATAAAATTGTTTCTATAGATTCTATGCCGGTTATGTTTTATGATGAAATGTCAACCATTCTTGCCGGTAAGAAAAACGGTAAAGTACGTTTACAAGTAGATAGAAAAGGAACGCCTATTGAATTAACTGCGGAAGTAAATGGCGATGGTAAAATTGGCTTACCGCCGTTAACCGAAGAACAGTATGACAGCTTGGGTGTGTTTAAAATTGAACGCAAGAAATACAGTTTGGCACAAGCATTACCTGCAGGTGTAATGATGTCGTTAGATAAATTGAAATTTTATATTGATCAGTTTAAGTTGATATTAAGTCCGAGTACAGGTGCTTATAAAGGTTTAGGTGGATTTAAATCTATTGGTTCAATTTTCCCAACGCATTGGGGCGAGTGGGAAGCGTTTTGGCGTATCACGGCATTTTTATCTATCGTACTAGCCTTTATGAATGTATTGCCTATTCCGGCTTTAGATGGCGGACATGTGGTATTTACTTTAGTTGAGATGATTACCGGCAGAAAGCCTAGCGAAAAATTCCTCGAGTATGCTCAAATTGTAGGTATGGTATTGTTATTAGGCTTGATGTTATTTGCAAACTTGAATGATTGGTTTGGATGGGGAAGTAAATAATGAATGTTGAATGTTAAGTGTTTAATGTTGAATTTTTCACGCAAAGTGGCAAAGGAGATTAAGTCGCAAATTTTAATATAATGTTGAATGTTGAATGAAGCAACAAGTTTATAAAGGAGGTAGGTTTATAAAGTCTCTAACCTAAACTCTAAACTTCTAAACACCTAAACTTTTGGTTCGTGTCATTTCGTATCAACATCAAATTATATAATGAATGAAAACAAAAACAATACATCGCGATAAAGTAAACATCATCACCTTAGGCTGTAGTAAGAATATGGTGGATAGTGAAGTATTGAGCGGACAATTACTGGCCAATGAAATTGATGTTGTTCATGAAAATACCAAGAGAGATCACAATATAGTAATTGTAAATACATGTGGTTTTATTGAAAAAGCTAAAGAAGAAAGCATCAATACGATATTAGATCAGGTAGAATTAAAGCGCAGAGGCAAGCTTGATAAAGTATATGTTACCGGCTGTTTAAGCGAACGCTATAAGCAAAATTTAGAAGCCGAAATTCCTGAAGTGGATGCCTATTTTGGTACGATGGAATTGCCCCTCATTTTAAAACAATTTGAAGCCGATTATAAAGCAGAATTAATAGGAGAGCGCTTGTTGAGTACACCTCAACATTATGCATATATGAAAATCAGTGAAGGCTGTAATCGTACTTGTAGTTTTTGTGCTATCCCTTTAATGCGTGGTCAGCATGTAAGTAGGCCAATTGAATCCTTAGTAGATGAAGCCAAACGTTTGGTAGATAGGGGCGTTAAAGAAGTGATGCTTATTGCACAAGAATTAACCTATTACGGATTAGATATTTATAAGAAACGCGAACTTCCTAAACTATTGCATGCATTGGCTGATGTAAAAGGATTAGAATGGATTCGTTTGCATTATGCTTATCCTTCAAAATTTCCATTAGATATTATTGAGGCGATAAAAGAACGCGATAATATTTGTAATTATCTCGATATGCCTTTACAGCATGCGGCCAACAATATGTTGAATTTGATGAAACGCCAAATTACGCGTGAAGAAATGGAAGAATTGGTAGGCAATATCCGTAACATCATGCCCGATATTTGTTTGCGTACCACTTTAATTACCGGCTTCCCCGGCGAAACCAGAGATGATGTAGAAGAGTTGAAAATGTTCTTACAAAAAATGCGTTTCGATAGAGTGGGCATTTTCACTTACAGTCATGAAGAAGGTACTAGTGCTTATGCTATGGAAGATAATATTCCTGCTGAAGAAAAAGAAGAAAGAGCACAGGAAATCATGGAAGTGCAGCAAGAAATCAGCTTAGAAAAAAATCAAGAAAAAGTAGGAAAAACCTTCAAAGTAATTATTGATAAACGTGAAGCTGGAAGGTATTTGGGAAGAACCGAATTTGATAGTGTGGAAGTGGATAATGAAGTGATCATTCATTCAAAGAAGAAATTACATCCCGGCGATTTTGTGCAAGTGAAAATTACAAAAGCTTACGATTACGATTTAGAAGGCGAAGTAGTAGCATAAAATGCTTGTAATTGCATTGAACCCTATGGTTTAACTTTTGTTATAAAATTTAAACAACGTTTTAAATAATAGTATTCCTGTAGCTTTGTGCAGCAAAGAAATTTATTTACATGCAATTTTCATCCACATCTGTTCCATATCAATCTACCGGATTTTTTGCTGATTTGGTATCAGATTATCTAGATGAAAATGAACTGCTTCAACCTTTATATAAGTATGCTTTGAATGAAGATGGATTAAATGCTGCCATCGATTATAGAAAAGCAAATAACGCTACCAATAGAACATTACTGGTAAATGTATTAAGTGCACAATATGCAAATGTTGAAAACAATGTTTTAGCACTACAACAAATTGAAGCTTTAGAAAAGGAAAATACTTTTACTGTTTGTACAGCCCATCAACCAAATATTTTTACTGGTCCCCTTTATTTTATTTATAAAATTTTACATGCCATTCAGTTGGCTAATCATTTAAATCAAACGCATAAAGATTTAAATTTTATACCGGTTTATTATATGGGTAGTGAAGATGCCGATATAGAAGAATTGGGGCATTTTCATTTGAATGGAACAAAGTATACATGGGCAACCCAACAAACCGGAGCTGTAGGTAGAATGAAAGTAGATAAAGGTTTGGTTGAATTAATTGATACAATAAGCGGACAAGTTTCTATTTTTCCATTTGGTAATGAAATTTTAACGCAACTTAAAGCTTGTTACACCATTGGTACTACAATTGAACAAGCTACATTTTTATTCGTTCATCATGTATTTGCACAATATGGATTATTGATATTGTTGCCAGATAATGCGCCTTTAAAAGCCGAGTTTACACCCATTCTTAAGAAAGAATTGTTGGAATCTTTTTCGGCTCCATTGGTAGAAAATGCCGTGCAACAATTTCCTGAAAAGTATAAAGTAACTGCAAACGGCAGATCCATAAATTTGTTTTATTTGTTGGAGGATAAACGCGAACGTATTGAAAAGCAAGGTTCAAATTATGTAGTATTGAATACAGCAATACAATTTACTGAGGCCGAAATTTTACAAGAACTTGAAACCAATCCCGAAAGGTTTAGTCCTAATGTTGTATTACGTCCGGTATTTCAAGAAACCATTTTACCCAATGTGGCATTTATTGGAGGCGGCGGCGAAATTGCCTATTGGCTTCAATTAAAAGGCGTATTTGATGCGGTGAATATTCCATTCCCGTTATTGGTATTACGCAATTCGTTTTTGATGATGAACGATGCTGCTGTTACGGTACAAGAAAAATTACAAATCAGTACTGTCGAATTGTTTCAATCTGCTGTCGATTTGTTAACCCAATATACAAAACAACATTCAACCGTTCAGCTTCATTTGGAAAATGAAAAACAGCAGTTGAACGATTGGTATAAAAATGTACAAACGATTACTACAGCTATAAACGATACATTGCCCAAGCATGTAAAAGCTTTACAAACAAAAGCGTTGAAAAAAATTGAAGCATTGGAAAAGAAGATGTTACGTGCCGAAAAGAAAAAACAGGATGCTGCTCAACGTCAAATTGCACAATTGAAATCTTCCCTATTCCCTAATAATAGTTTACAAGAACGTGTAGAAAATATGTTGCCCTTCTATGCAAAATACGGACAAGCATGGATTGATGAATTACTGCATCATTCAAAAATATTGGAACAACAGTTTACAGTTTTGAAAATAGAGGCTTAATTCCGTTTATTTTGTTGATGTTTATTTTCGGAATATACTACAGCCATTTCGGGCAGGGGCAATTCATTTAAATCATTGTTAGAAGTATTTTCAATTTCAGGTACAAGTACAGGTAAAGGTGCAATAGCTTTTGGTTGTTGCTTTAACCAAGCTCTACGTTTACTTTCAAAATATTGATCTACTGAAATACTTAAGAGATAACTTAATCCAACACAAATCAATATGTACAGCGCTAAGATGATGGTATGGTATTGCCCGCCATTGAATTGCAAGATGGTAGTATAAACCCTCAATAAAGGCCAATGCAACAAGTACAAGATGAACGACATCGACGACCAACTACCATCAAATTTATCGGTAATTTTTTGGGTGATATTTCTACTGAGATAGGGTATGGTTAATAGCGCCAATACCATATTCATTTGATCTTGATAATGCGCAGCACCAAAAAGCGGTTCTGTTTTTACTAAAAAAAGAGGGCGTAAAGCCGGCACTAAAAAATTTACCGCAATAATGAATACACCAATGAGTAAGCCTATGTTTGCGGCTTTTGCAGAAAATACTTTTTGTGCATAATACAACCAAGCACCTACCAAAAAGAAAGGAAGATACAGGGCAATATTGCTGAACCTGTTTTCTAGTGGAATGAGAGTAAGATAAGCGATTAATAAAGCAATTGAACCAAGGATTAGTCCATAAATGGATACTTGCTTTCTTATTAAAACTAGTAAGGGCACCAACACATAGAATTGAATTTCTACTTCAAGCGACCATGCAGGTACAATAAACATTATTGGCGATTGATTAATACCAAAAATGAAGATATTTTTTAAAAAGATTTCTGTTAAGCTAAACTGTTGCCAACTGTAATTTTGGGTAAGATAAGTTGTTGCAAAGAATACAATGATGCCAATAATTAACACCATCCAATACACGAAAATAACCCGCATGAGTCGGCTTTTTAAATACACCCAATACGAAGTTTTATAGGTGCTGTATTTTTCTTCAAACATTTTAAATATCCAGTATCCACTAAGCATAAAGAAAACATATACTGCATAATGGCCCAAAGGAAATGCACCAACAGTATGATATATTACAACAATAAATGCCAATAAAAAGCGAAATAAGCCGGGCCCGCATTGAATGCGTTTTATAAGAGAAAGTATAATACTAATTTGCACTCGTGAAAGAAACAAGTTTCAATTGAAATAGGGAGGGACAAATAGCAGAATTTACAAGGAAGGGATAGAATAAATAATATCGTTATACCAAGATTATTATTTATTCTAACATTTAGGCAATACTTATGCCATAGGTAAATTGATGTGTAAAATGTTGATTATTATACGATTGAGATTACCTTGCTTTTGATTTCTCGGTTCAATTGTTTCAATTTTGGAATATTGTACAGATTTGAGAAACGGCTTGAAGCAGATTATTTGGATGCTAAATGTTGGATGCTAAATGTTGAATGTTTAATGAATTCCCATCTCGGAGCATACACTCTTCAACCGTTAAACCATCGTTCCTCCATCGTTCAACCATTGTTAAACTAATCTTCTAACCCTAATATTGTTCGTTCTCATTAGGGAAATCATGATTCTTTATATCGCTGATGTATTGCTTTACTGCAACGTTAATTTGTTCGGCAAGGTTGAGATATTGTCGTAAAAAGCGGGGTTTAAATTCGGTATTGATGCCTAGCATATCGTGCATTACTAATACTTGTCCATCGCAATCACCACCGGCACCAATGCCAATTGTAGGAATGTTTAAAGTTTCGGAAACTTCTTTTGCCAATTTAGCCGGAATTTTTTCCAATACAATGGCAAAGCAACCTGCATCTTGCAAGAGCAGCGCATCTTTACGTAATTTTTCGGCTTCAGTTTCTTCGGTTGCCCGAACTACATAAGTGCCAAATTTATTGATCGATTGTGGCGTTAAACCTAAATGTCCCATTACAGGAATACCTGCTCGTACTATTTTTTTTACTGAGTCTATAACTTCTTCGCCGCCTTCTAATTTTACGGTATGTGCTCCACTTTCTTTCATAATTCTGATAGCAGAAGCTAGTGCTATTTCTGAATTAGATTGATAGTAACCAAAAGGCAAATCGGCAACAATTAAACTTCTATCACGAGCACGAACTACACTTTGGGCATGGTAAATCATTTGGTCGAGGGTGATGGGAAGTGTGGTGGTATGCCCTGCCATTACGTTACTTGCGCTATCACCCACTAAAATAATGTCAATACCAGCAGCATCAAATAATTTTGCAAAGGAATAATCGTATGCAGTAATCATGGAGATTTTTTCTCCAGATGCTTTCATTTTTTGTAAGGTATTGGTGGTTACTTTTTTAAATTCTTTTTCGGCACTCATGATGTGTTTTTTAATGCACGTAAATGGCTATTAATAGTAGTATGTTTATAGCGTATCTAAGGTTTATATGGATTTGAAACAACCGTTCTCCATTGTTCCTCTATAGTTCATCATTTGCTCAACTAGGCTTTTTTAGATTCTTCCTCTAATTCATCCCATAAATGTTTAATCAATCCATCTGCCAATCCAATCTTTGGTACAAAAATTTCTTCTGCACCGGCCCAACGCATGGCATTGATGTAGATTAACAAAGCTGGCACAATTACATCTGCTCGATCGGCACGTAAACCGTATTTTTTTATTCTATCTTCTAAAGTAACACTACTTAGTTCTTTATAGTAATCTTTCAATAATTCTAAAAAAAGCGGTTTGCCATCTTTTCTTTTACTCATCGAAAATACCTTGTTGATATTACCACCACTTCCAATGGCAATTACAGTTTTTTGTCCTTTTGTAAAACTGCGAATGCTGTCTTTCATATCATCCCAATCAGCATCGGTTACCATATTTTTCAAAAGTCTGATGGTGCCAATATTGAATGATCTTTTGTAGGTAAGAATATTATTGGTAAAGAAAGAGAGTTCGGTACTTCCACCTCCAACATCTATGTATAAATAACTATGGTCATTATCTAGGTTTTCTGCAATATGATTTTCGTAAATAAGCGAAGCTTCATAATCGCCCGAAATAACTTCAATTTCAATACCTGTTTCTAGTTTCACTTTACGAATTATGTCTGCTGCATTGGATGCATCACGCATAGCACTGGTTGCACAAGCTTTAATATGTTTTACATCATAAGCATTGCAAAGATGTTTATAGGCTTTTAAAGTTTGCAATACCATGCCGGTTTTTTCTTTGGAAATTACTTTTTGCTCAAAAACTTCAAAACCTAAACGAAGCGGTACCCGAACTAAATTGAGTTTATTAAATACAGTACCGGTTTTTTCATTGGGTAACACTTCTGTGATTAATAAACGGGCAGCATTACTGCCTATATCTATTGCTGCTAATCTCATGTTAATACTATCTATTGCTAATATTTCGAATACGCTATTTCCATTATCAACAAAGATAAGTTTACCTCAGCCAACAAAAGATAACCAATTGTCAATTACCAACTCATGTGGATAATTTGCGGTACAAATAATTATATGTATCAACTTGCGAACGTACTTTACGGGTATTGCGTGGATTGATATACTGGTTGCTGAGTTGATTATCGAGTTTACGGGCCTTTATATTATCCGAAAGTTGTATTTGGAGAATGTCTTTAATTTCTTGTTTGATTTCTTTTGAAAAAATAGGGCATGCGGCTTCCACTCGATGGTCGATATTACGTACCATCCAATCGGCCGATGAAATAAAAACTTTTTCATTGCCGCCATTATGAAAAATCATTACCCTCGAATGTTCTAAATACTCATCTACAATACTAATGGCATGAACATGGTTTTTATATTTTTTATTCTCCGTAAGCATACAACAAATGCCTCTAATCACCATTTTAATAATTACACCAGCTCCTGCAGCTTCATATAATTTGTTAATCAATTGTTCATCGCTTATCGAATTTACTTTTAAAGTAATAGTGGCTTCCTTGCCTGCTTTCGCTTGTCGAATTTCTTTATTAATGTAGTTGATGAGTTCGGTACGCATATTGGTAGGACAAACCATCAATGTTTTACAAGATTTCAATAAGTTGAGTCTAGTTTTGGGTTGTTCCAAATATTGAAATACTTTGTTTACATCCGTCATAATTTCCTTGTTCGCAGTGAGCAAACAATGATCTCCATATATCCTAGCAGTTCTTTCATTAAGGTTTCCGGTGCTTACAAATCCATAATGTATAGGTTTGCCGTTACTTACTTTTCTAATTAAGCAGAGTTTTGCATGCACTTTCATATTGGGAATACCGATGAATACTTTTACGCCGGCTTCTTCTAATTCTTCCTTCCATTCCATATTGGCTTCTTCATCAAACCTAGCCCTCAATTCAATGATTACGGTTACTTGTTTTCCATTTCTTACAGCATTGGTAATGGCGTTGATGATTTTAGAACGCGGCGCCAATCGGTAGCAGGTAATTTTTATACTGGTTACTTCCGGATCTATTGCCGCTTCTCTTAATAAATCAATTACACCATCAAAAGAATGATAAGGAAAATTCAATAAAATATCTTGCTTCAAAACAACATCCGATACTTTTTTTTGATTGCGTAAAAGCGGATGTATAAAGGGTTTTTTTCTGGCGCTTTTTTGTTCAAAAACAGATTCAGGAAAATCAATGAAATCTTTGAAATTATGAATTCTTCCACCTGGAATTAAATTGTCTTTGCTACTTAAGCCTAATCTTTTTACTAAATAGGAGAGTAAGTAAGGATCAATTTCTTTATCAAAAACAAAACGTACCGGTTTGCCCTTTTTACGATTTTTGATGCCTTTCTCCAGTTTTTGAATCATAGAAGTGGAGAGGTCATTATCAATATCAATTTCTGCATCACGGGTAACTTTTATGATATGTGCAGAAAATACATCGTAGCCAAAAAAGGTAAAGATTAAAGGAAGATTAAAACGGATGATATCTTCTAAAAGAATGATATTTTTTTCATTGTTTTTTGAGGGTAAAATAATAAATCTTGGTAAGCGCCTTGCCGGAACTGAAACCAGTGCAAATCGCTGCGGAATGCTTTTATCTTTTTTAGATAATTTACAAGCCAGGTAAATTGATTTATCGCTTAATGTTGGAAATGCTTGAATACTTTCTATCATTAATGGAACAATATTGCTCCTGATTTCTTCATTGAAATAATTGGTAATAAATTTTTGTTGATCGCGATTGAGTTGCTTTTCATTGAGAAGAAAAATTTTTTCCTTTTTCAACTCCCGCAAAATCTCATTCCAAATTCTATCAAATTCTTTTTGTTGTAAGATTACTTTTTCTTGAATTTCCTCTACTATCATACCCGGAGCATTTTCGAGGTGCATGTTCGATTTGCTGCCCATTTCTATCATGCGTTTTAAAGCAGCTACCCTTACTCTAAAAAACTCATCGAGGTTATTTGAAAAGATGCCTAAAAATTTGATGCGTTCTCTTAATGGAACGGTTTCATCGGCTGCTTCTTGAAGTACACGGCTATTAAAGGAAAGCCAACTTATGTCTCTTATAATTACCTTCTGCTTAATCAAAACAATCTATTTTAAAAAATATTCAAATTAAATACATTCCATTCAATAATAAGTAGAAATGACATTATATTTTAATGAAATTTTCATTGGGTTGAAGTACCGGTTTTTCGAATTTTATGTTTGTTTTTATACATCAATAAAATGGCAAAGAAAATACCGGTTACTAAAACGATAACTGTATTGGTGCCCCATACCAACCAACCAAAAGCTTCTCCAAAACTTTCTTCAACTTCATAGAGTTTTAACACCAAAAAAACTGCCGTAGGAAAAGTGCCTAAGCCACCCGGAGTTACAATCATGGCTAATGTTGCTAAAGTAAGTACAGAAAATGCTGCGTTTATGCCTAAGTGAGAAATTTCTTTTATGGCCATGAACCCTATATAAATTTGCAACAAATACATGCTCCAAATAAAAAGGGTATGAAATAAAAACCAACCTTTTCTTTTTAATTTCCAAATACTAGCTATGCCTTCTTGTAAGCCATGTAAAAAATGATGAATACGTTGTACAAGCGGACTGTATTTGTATTTTTTGAACAGCCACCTGAAAAATAGAAAGAGCACTATTAAAATAGCCGTATAAATTAACATCTTGCCCCAAAAAGGAAGTCCACTTTGGTTTTGAACCATTTCGTGCAATTCCTTGCTTACAAAATCGCCTACCAATTTATATTGAAGCAATACCGTAATTACGATAAAAACTAAATAGCAAAAGAAATCAAATAAACGCTCTACTACTATGGTTCCAATAAGTTTTTGCGGTGGAATGTTTTCGTATTTTCCTAATAAGGTACATTTAATGATTTCGCCTAAGCGTGGCACAAATGTATTAACTAAATATCCCACCATGGTAACGCCAAAAGTGTTTAGGATAGAAGGTTTATAGCCCATGGGTTCCATTAAAATACGCCAACGTAATGCCCTGCTGAGATGACTAGCAAGTGACATGATAATGATGGGAATAACAATGAGGAAATCTACTTGTTGAAGCGCCAAAAAGAATTTCGTTTTTTGATCGGCCGTCATATGATGAAACTGCCACCAAACTAAGAAAATACCTAAGCCAACGAATACCAGGTATTTGAGCAATGCAATTATTTTCTTTTTCATGTGTATGAAACTTGCTGTAAGATAAGCATATCAGGTTAAGATGCAACACATGTTCCTTTTCAAATTAATTGGGTTCAACAATATTGTCAATTAATCGGATATTGTTTAAACTGGCTGCAATTAAATAAACCGGTTTTATATTATCCGAAAAACGATCTATAGGTTTTAATGTAGCGGCATCACATATAGCGGCATAATCGGGCACAAAGCCTGCATCAATTAATTGGTTGGTAGCGTTAGTACAAATTTCTTTTGGTTGTAGGTGATGTTTTTGAGCCATCATCCAATTTAATGTTTCAAAAATTTTAGGAGCAGTCTTTCTATCAGCTTCGGTTAATCGCATATTTCTGCTGCTCATGGCTAATCCATCACTTTCTCTTAGAGTAGCCCCAATGGCTACTTTGATATTCAGTTGGGTAAGTTCAATCATTTTTTGAATAATCATACATTGCTGGTAATCTTTTTGACCAAGGTAAAGTGTATCTGGTTCAACAATATTTAATAATCGATGAACCACTTGGCAAACCCCTTGAAAATGCCCGGATCGGTATTGCCCTTCTAAAATGGTTTCTATGTATCCTAACGCATAGTTGAAGTGATTTTCTAATCCTGATGGATAAATTTCTTCAGTTTCAGGTAAAAATAGAATGGCGCAATTGGCTTGTTCTAATAAGCGGATATCGTTTTCTAAAGTTTTGGGATACTTTTCAAAATCGGAAGGGTCGTTAAACTGTGTTGGATTTACAAATATGCTGGAAACCAATAAGTTATTTTCTTTATTTGCTGCATTTATTAAGCTAATATGGCCTTGATGTAAAGCGCCCATCGTAGGTACAAATGCAATAGAAATACCCTTTTCTTGAATAGATTTCAAGTGTTTTTTCAAGTCGGAGATATGTTTAAATACAATCATAATAATAAGAATTAGGGCTTCAAATGTAGGTGTATATTCATTTCAGTGAAAAAAGTCGTACTTTTGCGCACCCAATGAAATGCCATTGATTTCTTAATAAAGCGCTAATGTCTACAAAAAAAAGAATTTTATTTATTGCCAACGAAATGTCTCCATACGTGGAATTGACAGAGTTTGCTGAGATCATCAACAAATTGGCAGTAAAATCTAATGATACCGGAATGGAAGTTCGTTGTATCATGCCAAGGTTTGGGGTTATTAATGAGCGTCGACATCGTTTGCATGAAGTTGTTCGACTTTCGGGTATCAATGTATCCTTAGATGGAGATGATTTTCCATTAGTTATTAAAGTAGCATCATTACCCAATGCACGTTTACAAGTTTACTTTTTAGATAATGAAGATTATTTTAAACGTAAAACTGTATTTACCGATGAGCAAGATAATTGGTATGAAGACAATGGTTTAAGAACCGCATTGTTTTGTAAAGGCGCTTTAGAAACCGTAAAGAAATTTGGATGGCCTCCA
>JBMOEQ010000025.1:0-22607 GCA_049314655.1 Ferruginibacter sp.
CGGCGGCTGATGGTGTAAGAAATGATTATAACAATCGATTCAGCAATGCAATTGATCAATACGATAACATCGAATTGATGAATATCAATGAAACTTTTGGCACTATGCGTAATGGTGAGTATTTAGCTACTGAAAGAAGGGCTGATATTATTGCGAATGATACCATCTTCTTTCGCTTTGTAAAATTTACTCAACGCAGTTATCAATTAGAGTTTATTCCTATAAATTTTGCCGGCACTTATATTAATGCTGTTTTGTACGATAGTTATAACAATACTCAATTGAGTATTAATATGACTCAAAATACAATATTTAATTTTTCTGTAAATGCAGATGCGGCTTCTCAAAACAGAGATCGTTTTAAAGTGATATTTAGAGTTGTAGCAACCGGTGCACCTTTGCCTGTGAAATTCAGTAGTGTAAAGGCTTCCATTTTTAACAATGCGGCAAAAGTAGATTGGACGGTTCAAGAAGAATTAAATGTTGCTGCATATGCAATTGAAAAATCTAGTGATGGAAGAAACTTTCAACAATTGGGTACGGTTCAAGCAAAAGGGTTAATTGGGCAAGCCATCAATTATTCTTATACAGATGTTCAAACCTTATCTAACAATCAATTTTATCGCATCAAAAGTATTGATACCGATGGCCGAATCATGTACTCAGAAGTAGTTTCACTTAAAAGCAATGTTACATTAAATCAAAATTTTAGTGTGTTTCCAAATCCTGCACCGGTAAGTAATATTTCGGTGCAATTGAAAAATAGTGCTTCAGGAAATTATCAGGTGCAAATTTTTGGAGCCAATGGCCAACCGGTTTTTCAAACTGTTGTAAATTATATGGGAAACAACCAGCCAATAAAATTAAATGTACATGCTGCTGTTAAACCGGGTATGTATCAAATGGTAATTGTAGGTATGGATCAAGTAAAAATGACGCAGAAAATTATTATAACCAACAACCTCTAAGTTCAATTCAACAAAAACCAAAGCATAATGTCGACTGTTCTTTATTGAATAGTCGACATTTTTTATAATTGTTTCTTTTTAATCATTTCTGCAATTAAATTAATTGCTCTTTCGGCATTGGCTATAGCAGCTTCTGAAAGATGTGTGCCAATTTCAAAATTGTATCCTTTTACTGCGCAAACAAAAACCGGTATTTGAGCGGTATATAAATGCGCTGCAATTGTTTTTATTTGTTCGGGACTAAAATGATTCGATTGTTCGCAGAAGGGTAAAGTGGTTTCATTTACCGGGTAAATCCAAACATCTTTTTGGTTGTTTTCCTTTACAGATTCGGCTATGATTAATAATTTACAATTGCTATAAAAAAGTGTATCAATCTGATCTAATTTGTTGATTTTTTGAATACTAATATCATTCGATAATCTTTTCTTTAATTGATCGCAGATATAATGCCCAATACCATCATCGCTTTTTAAAACGATGCCAATTCCAATAACGCAAATGCTTTTGTCATTTATGGTTGAATTTTTATTCAACTGCATTACATTATGAATTGGTAACGTCATTTTACACAAAGGAATTTAAAATATTCATCAGTGCGCATGAGTAATATTTTATTGAAATATGATAAATATCACAGCTATTTCTATGTATTGCTGTACTGTTTATGCCTAATTGTATAAAGTTCAACAATTCATATACTTGAAAAAATATGTTTCGATAAACAATAACTATAGGTAAAGACATTATTGATAACCTCTTTTAGCATAATTAAATTTGACGAAATTTTTAAAAGGAAAACAATTCCTTTTTAGTCTATTTTTGCTTTATTGGTAGATTTGGATGTAAAAGATTGCAGCCAAACAATGCCATTTTTTTTGTAAACTTTGTATATGGAAATGTCTTTATCCAATTCTTCATTTTTATCCACTTTAAAAGTGTTTTCATGGATAACTAGTGATCGAGGACGATTGATTTTTATACAAGACGGGTGGCAAGATTTCGTTTTGGCTTCGCCCGATTTTAAAGATGATTTTTATTTTGTTTTCCCTGCCGATAAAGCACAATTTAGTACAGATTTTAAAAATGCTATTGAAGCCCACGAATCTATTCTTTTGCATTGTAGGGTTCAATTGAAAACAGGGCAAATCATTTGGATTGAATTTAAAGGAGCACCGGCAGCCATTGATTCGCCTATGTTTTCGGGTTATGTAGGCACATGTTATAGCGTACAAAAAGCACCCCCTAAATTATTGCCTGTAAATATCACCGAGCAGTTCTTCTTAAAGCATTGCGCAATCATGCTTTTGTTAACACCTCATACCGGTGAAATTATTAGTGTTAATAGGGCTGCTATTGAATTTTATGGTTATAAAGAACAGCATTTATTGAGTAGCAACATTAAAGCATTAACCATTATTGAAAACGACGAAGAGCGATTGGTGCTGAACAATATTATTGCCGGAAAAAGCAGCATTTGTGTGTGTACACATCGTTTGGCAAATGGAAGCCATAAAATGGTTGAGATTTCAGCAACTCAAATTGATTTACAAGATCAATCGGTGATTTATTTTATTGTAAATGATATTTCGAGCAGAGAAGAAATATCGGAACAACTCATTACTGAGTATGCCAGTAAAGATGCACTCATTAACACAACAAACGACTATATATTTAGTGTAGACAAAAGTTTGCGTTTAACCGCATCAAATACGGCTTATTTGAATGAAATGCAGAAGCTGGTTTTAAATCCGCCTTTTAAAATTGGAGATCATATTTTCGATGATTTGGAGTATGAAGAAGAGCAAAAATCACTTTGGCAAAGTTTGTATAATCGGGCGTTATCGGGCGAGTATTTTATTGCCGAAATGAAATTTTATAACAAAGAAGCCCATTTGCTTCGATTTACTGAAGAAACTTTTAATCCCATTTGGCTCAATGGCGCAGTAATTGGCGTAGCCGTTCATTCAAAAGAAATAAGCCACCGCAGAAAGTTTATTGATGATATATCGGCCAATAAAAAGTTATTAGAAAGTTTAGTTCAAAACGTAAAAGTTGGCGTTTTAATTCAAGGGCCAAAATCAGAAATCATACTGAATAATAAAGAAGCTTTAGAGTTATTGGATTTTACACAAGATCAATTGTTAGGCAAGTCTTCGTTCGATCCGGATTGGCGAGTAGAAAGAAAAAATGGGCAACTTTTTCCGGGCGATGAGCATCCTGTTCCTATGGCTATTAAAACTTTAAAGCCCGTGGTTAATGAAATCATGCATGTGTATCGTCCGAAACAAAAAAATTGGATATGGTTACAAGTAGATGCTATACCTGTTTTTAATGATGACGCAACGTTGAATTTTATTGTTTGTTCTTTTATAGATATTTCGGATAGAATTAAGAAAGAATTAGAATTACAAGCCAGTAATGACAAAATCAATAAACTCTCCAATCAATTACCAGGTGCAATTTTCGAAATGCGTGTACGCAGTAATATGCTTTTTCAATTTGAATTTTGCAGCTCTGGTATTTATGATTTGCTTGGTGTTTCTGCTCGTGCTATTTTAGAAAGCTCAGAAGCTATTTTCTCTAGGATATATCCTGAAGATGTGTCAATCGTATTTGAACAGTTTAAAAATGCGTCAATGACTTTATTGCCTGTTGCTTTTGAGGCAAGGTTTATGATGGCTGATGGAGAAGTGCATTGGTATTATATTAGTTGCCGTCCCGAAAAGTTGGGTAATGGCGAGTTTATGTTTTATGGATTTATCTCCGATATTAATGATA
Organism: Ferruginibacter sp.; assembly: GCA_049314655.1. Classification (GTDB taxonomy): domain Bacteria; phylum Bacteroidota; class Bacteroidia; order Chitinophagales; family Chitinophagaceae; genus Ferruginibacter. The sequence continues at coordinate 3,750 of JBMOEQ010000025.1, forward strand.
GAAAACTTGCAGATGAACAATTACGCAAACTGAGTGAGCGATTTTATTTTGCAACATTAGCTACTTCTGATGGTATTTACGAATGGGATATTATAACCGATGAAGCTTATTGGAGCGAAGGTTATAAAAGAATTTTTGAAATTGATATTAAAGGAAATTATGCCAGTTCGGCGATGTGGTTGAATAAAATAGTAGAACCATTAAGAAAGCCGGTTTTAGACAGTTTATTAAAAGCCTTAGAAAGTACAGATACAAAATGGGTTTGTGAATATAAATTTCAAAAAAGTGAAACGGAGTGGATTGACGTTGTAGACAATGCAATCATTACCAGAAATGAAATGGGTAAAGCCATTAGAGTAAATGGGGCTTTGAAGGATATATCGATACAGAAAAGAGAAGAAGAGCAATTGCGTTTGTTTGAATCGGTTATTAAGAATTCAAACGATATCATTATGATTGCCGAAGCCAAAAATTTACAACAAAATGAACCTCCCGTAATTTATGTAAACGATACATTTGAAAAAGTTACAGGCTACAGTAAGCAAGATATTTTGGGTAAGTCGCATGTTATACTGCATGGTATTGAAACGGATGAACAAACGAAAGAATATATTCGTAAAGGCGTATTGAAAGGAGAAACGGTACAAACTGATATTCTTAATTATAAGAAAAACAGACAACCATTTTGGAATAGTGTTTTTATATCGCCGGTTACAAATTTAGAAGGTGAAATTTCGCATTGGATTTCTATTCAAAGAGATGTTACTAAAGAAAAACTCAGCGAGTTAGAAAAATTAAAATTACAGGAAGAAAAAATTGCCATTCAAGCAATAGAAGAAAGTGAAAAAAGGTATTCTCAACTGGTAAACTCTTTGCATGAAATTACTTTCTCTACGGATGCCAATGCGCATTGGGTTTTTTTAAACCAAGCATGGGAAAAAGAAACCGGTTATAGTATTGAAGAAAGTTTGGGCAAGCCTGTCAGAGATTTTCTTCATCCGGATGATATTATAGCAAATAGAGAAGAGTTAGAAAATATCATTCAAAAAAAACTAAAGAATTACAAAACGGTAGTTCGGTATATTAGTAAGTCTAAGTCTATTATTTGGATGGATTTAAATTTTGTTATTACTTATGATGAGTATGGGCAAATGTTATCTACTTCCGGCACCTTACGCAACATTACACGCGAAAAGCAAAATCAACACTATTACGATTTATTGGCCAACCATGTAAATGAATTGATTTGTGTGCACAATTTAGATTTGACTTTTTTGTATGTATCGCCTTCAATAAAAGAGATGATGGGTTATGAAGTAGAAGAGTTGGAAAATAAAAGTTTTGCCGATTTTATACATCCAGAAGATGTGGTAAGAGCAGAAGGTTTTTTTTATGAGTTTAAACCTCAAGAAACCGAAAGCTATGCTCAAGATTTTATAGCACGGTACAAAAAGAAAAATGGCAATTATGCTTGGGTAGAAACCTATATTTATTTGTTTTTTGATGATTACAGTTTTAATAGAAAATTGGTTTCTACTAGTAGAATCATTGATAAACGAATTATTGCTGAAAAAGAGATTTTAGCTGCTTTGGAAATGGAAAAGAATTTGAATGAAATGAAGTCGCAATTTATTAGTACAGCTTCACATGAGTTTAAAACGCCATTAACAGTAATTAAAAGTACCATTGAAGTGTTGAAAGCAGGTTTGGATAGAGGCAGATCTGTGTACGAAATGGCACCGGCATTATCCATCATTGACCATGAGGTAAATGAATTAACCACTTTAATAAATGATATCTTGTTAATTGAAAAACAAGTTTCTAACAGGATAGAATTTAAGCCAGAAATAATAGATTTTGAATTGTTTCTCACTAATGTAATTCAAAAAGTGATGTTAAATCAAAAAGATGGAAGAAGGGTACATTTTATTGGTATTGGCGGAGATGTACTACTGATGATAGATCCTAAGTTGATGGACAAAGTAATAAGTAATTTATTGTCAAATGCATTTAAATATTCGGTAGGAAGGCCCGGGCCAAAAGTAACCCTTACACGCAATCTGGATCGCTTGTTTTTATCGGTAAAAGATTCTGGGATTGGTATTCCGGCTTCAGATATTAATCAATTGTTTACACCTTTTTATAGGGCTAAAAATGTTGGTGTTATTGAAGGCACAGGTTTAGGATTACGTATCGTAAAGAATTTTATAAAAATGCATCAAGGTGATATTCAAATAAAATCGGTTGAAAACGAAGGTTCGGAATTTATCATTGAGCTTCCCTTGACTTAACATTTTAGAGTTTAACGCAAATTAGATTTGAAGCAATGGTTATTGGCCATTGCTTTTTGTTAAGTGGAAATTTTGTGTTTAAAATATTTGTTTTGATGAATTTTTGATAAAAGTTGAGGAATTAATGAAAAGTTTATTCGAATTATGTGTACAAATTTGTAGAAGAAAGTTTATCCAATATCTAATCAAAACAATCCTAACGATGAAAAATTTTTCTATTCTTCTTGTAGAAGACAATGAAGCCGATGTTTTTCTTACAACACAATTATTGTCGGATGTAGGCATTAACAAATCACTTCATGTTGTAAGAGATGGCGCAGATGCAATTGATTACATTTTTAAATCAAACAATTTTCAATCTGCTTCTACTCCGGATTTAATTATTTTAGACATCAATTTGCCAAAAGTAAACGGCAAAGATATTTTAACCAAAGTTCGGGCAGAATCTACATTTAAAGAAATTCCAATCGTAATGTATTCTTCATCCGATTCGCCTGAAGAAATTAAAACATGTTACGAACGTGCTGCAAATCTTTATTTGGTAAAATCTTTTACCAGTGAAGAGTACGAATACAATGTGAACGAATTAAAAGCATTCGTTCAATGCAATTTGCAAAACGCTTCTAGCGGAGTATTGGCCTGCTAGTTAGCTTTATATAGTCCATTTTTGGACAGTTTGTTTTGCTGTTAAGAATAGATCACCCACGTACTTCCGCACGTGGGTTTTTTTATAAAATGATTATTTATTTAAAATTGTTGACGATTCTCCGAAATGTTATTGATGAAATTTTTACAAAATTCGTTTTAAGATTTTCATCACAATGAAAACCTAATATCCTTCATTAAGCCAATATTAAAATCATACATATTATTACGCTTTTGTTTTTTATTTATGATTTCCCACGCTTTTTAGAATTCAATGAAGGATTAAGTTTTATATGAATACATATCGTTTAAACATATTGTATTAAAATGTATACAACTTATGAGAAACCAACTTTAGTTAAGTCATAAACATAAAATGGCGTTAATGCTACAACATTAACGTCATTTTAATTTGGTGATTAGAATTTAAATTTCATTATTTATATGACAGTGCTTTTATTATTTCAAAATCGAATCATTCAGGAATCACTAAAGCATTTTCTGTCGGTACATTTTCAACACACGGAATTTGCTATTGCTTCAAAATTAGGTTTCACCATAACGCAATTGAATGCAATAGCACCAAATGTTATGGTTATTGAAACGGATTTTTATTTAAACAGTACCATTGATTTTATACGGTTTATTCGTGAAAATAATACTACTTTGCCCATCATTGCAATAAGCACTCAAAAACAAGATGAGTTTGCCCCCGAGTTATTTAGAAATGGGGCTTATGCTTTTATAAATGCGCTTTCTGAACCAACCGAGTTAATTCTGGCAATTCAAAATGCAATTGAAGGGAAGAAGTATATTTCGTCTTATTTTGCAGAGTTACTTTTAAAAACAAATGAATCGTACAATGCAGTGCCACATCTTAAATTGTCTACCAGAGAAATGGATGTTTTTCGGCAAATGGTTGTAGGTGCATCAATTACCAAAATTTCAGATTTATTGGCATTGAATAAAAATACGGTGAGTACATATCGGTTTAGAATATTAAAGAAAATGCAGATGAAATCGAATATTGAATTGCACAGATATGCTGTTGAAAAAGGAATAGTACAATTTTGATGTAGGTAATTATAAATATTCTTTGTAAAGCATCTTTTTTTTTCTTTAGCTATTTGTCTACAACATTACTGTACATTCATACAATTGAAGTCATACAAATGGGGTTCAATGCTTAAATATCCCATTGTTATGAAAGGAATAGCAAATCGGTACACTAAAAAAAATAACTATTTCGTTATCTACAATAACAACCTTAAAATCAGTTTTGAAGTATTAGAAATAACTATCAATCAATAGTTCATTCAATCATCAAACAAATGGAAAATAGAGTTGAAACGCCATATGAAGTTGCACCGCAAATTCCCATTTTTATTCATGAAATAAAAAACCATTTAGCTGTAATGCAAAGTGCGGCAGAACTCATTGAAATGCGCATGAACTCGAAACGAAAATCGGTTACAGATATGGATATGGCCCATCCTAAATCTATAATTCATGCAGTTTTAGCAATTTCAAATCAATTGAACAGTTTATACTTATTGTCTACTATTCAGGTAGAGAAAAATATAAAGCAGCTTCATTTAATGGCTCCTTTTATGAAATCTTGTTTGTCGCTTTCAGGATTGGTGCCTATAAAACCCATGCATATTGAATTTGGGCCATTAGTGGAAACAGCTGCATGTATGATTAATTTAAATTGTTTGCGTAAAGTAATGGTAACAATACTAAAAGGGGTTGATTTTTCTGTTTTAAAATTGCAGGCCTCTTTTGTAGAAATGAGTTTAGCTAACAATCATGTAGTTATAACAATCAATAGTGTTCCGTTATATTTTGCCGAATCGCTTATTGATATTGTACCCGATATTCATCAACCTAAAATTGCTAAAAACCCACAACTGGAATTACACATTTTAAAATATGTATTAAACGATCATGTTGCACAACTACAAATAAAGAACATAGTGAACAATACTTGTTCTTTACATATTCGTATGCTTGCTGTATCAACTTTAATTGCCCATTCATGAATTTGCGATACAACATATTAATCATTGAAGATAATATACCACTTAAAGAAACACTTTTTGAAGCTTTAAGTATAAACTATACTGTTTTTTCGGCAACCAATAGTCAAAACGGATTAAACATAGTTTATAATAATACCATTCATTTAATTGTATTGGATATTATGTTGCCTTTGCCATTAGATGGTTTTGAAATTTTAAAAATATTAAAAAACGATAAGCGATTTTCAGCAATACCGGTTGTTATAATTTCTGCCTTACAGGAAGAAGAAAGTATTTTGATGGGGTTAGAATATGGGGCCAATGATTTTATAACAAAGCCCTTTAGTGAAAAGCAATTGTTATTAAAAATACACAATTTGCTTTCTTTTAAAACTTCCTTCATTCACGAAATTGAAAAGCAGAAATACATTGGAGAAACCCCCAATACTACCAATACTGAAAATAATTTTGAGGCAGTTTTTAAACAGCAGTTTGAATTGGTAGTAAATGAATTGATTCAAGAGCATAATTGTACCAACAGTGCAATTGCATCTAAACTGTCTATCAGTATACCTACTTTGGAACGAAGGTCGAAACGGGTATTTGGACAATTGCCCCAGCAGTTTGTATTAAATGTTAAATTACAAAAAGCGAATGTTTTATTAAGACAGAAATACGGAACCGTAAATGATATAGCTTATGCTGCAGGGTTCAATTCTACTTCCTATTTCTGTACCTGTTTTAAGAAGAAATATAATATAACGCCCAGTGTTTTATTAAATGAAAATAGTTTTCAATAATCAATTGTATTGATTCAATTATTTAATTGTATCCAAAAATGGAGAAAAAGAAAAAAATATTATTGGTTGAAGATGAGTTTTACATAAGGCTTAATATCAAGTTGATGCTTGAATTAGAAAACTTTGATGTTATTGATGTATTAAATGGGTTAGAAGCATTGCCTTATATTGACAGTGAAGATTTTGATGCTGTTATTACAGATATAATGATGTATGGCATGGATGGCATTGATTTGTTATCTCGTTTACGCTCTCATCCAAAAACTTCTACCGTTCCTGTTTTTTTTATTACTGCAAAACCCGAAAGAGAATTAACAGATATCATGCAAGCCAATGAAAATATCCATTTTATAGCCAAACCTTTTTCATTTAGTTTTCTAATTGAAAAATTAAATGAAGTGTTGAAATAATTCTATGGAATTTTGATTTTCAGGTAATGCCCTGAAGGAAGTGCTAGATGAAAAAGAAAGGCATCTATTCAATAGATTACTTATAATAAAAAATTGATACTTTTTGAATTGGAATGGCATTCTCGGTTTTAACTAAAATTAAATTCCGGATGTATATAGATTGATAGAAATAAAAATGGCAACCTTTATAGATTGCCATTTTGTTTTTTTGTTGGGTTACCAGGATTCGAACCTAGACAGACAGAATCAAAATCTGTAGTGCTACCGTTACACCATAACCCAAGCTTTCCGTTTTCAATTACGGAGTGCAAATTTAGGGGTTAGAAATAAAATTCCAAAATCAATTTATAATATCTGCATTCTTTTTTGAAAGGAATGTAGGATTATACCCTAAAATCATTGATTACAGTGCATCTTCTTGTTCTTTTAGTCCCTTAATTAAATCCAATGCTTCTGCAACCACATCGCACATGATGGTAATTAAAGAGCCCGGCTGTGCATTCTTGTAAGCATGCATGATGGCATCTTTTTCATTCATAATGATGGTAATAGGAATTTCTTTGGTTTTAGTAGCATTAATACCCTCTACCAATAATTGAACAATTTCTTCAGCAGTTCGGCCCCTAAGATTTTTATCTTGTCGGATAATGATTTCATCGAAACAGGTTGCTGAAATTTTTCCTAAATCCCTGATATCCTCATCTCTTCTGTCGCCGGTACCACTAATGATGCCTACTTTAGGTTTGCCATCCAATTTGTTTACAAAATCGCAAAGCAAATTGAGTCCGGCTTGATTGTGTGCAAAATCTACCAAAAACTCAAAATTTTTGAATTTAAAGAGGTTTAATCTGCCCGGAGTTTGCGTAGGGGATGGGATAAAGGTTTCTAAAGCATCTTTAATATCATCTACTTTAATATCTCTGTATAAATAAGTTGCTAAAATTGCAGGCAAAGTATTCATAATATTATGGGTTGCTTTACCGCCATAGGTAATGGGGATGTCGGTTACTTTTTGTACCCTAATCTTCCAATTGCCTTTCATAATGGTTACATAGCCATTTTCGTACACACTGGCCAACCCACCTTTATTGCAATGCTCTTTTAGGCGTGGATTATTTTCATCCATACTAAACAAACCGATATTGCATTTAAGGTTATGTTTCATTGCGTATACCAAATCATCATCTGCATTTAAGATGGCATACCCATGTGGAAATACAGTTTCGGCAACTACGGCTTTTACTTTTGCCATTTGTTCAATACTATCTATACCTCCTAATCCAATATGGTCGGTACTTACATTCGTAATAATAGCTATATCACAATTTTCAAATGCCAATCCATTTTTCAAGATACCGCCTCGGGCACATTCTAAAACAGCAAAATCTACAGTAGGATCTTTTAAAACAAAGGTTGAACTTACCGGGCCTGTACAATCGCCCTTCATCATCAATTGGTTTTGAATATATACACCATCACTGGTTGTATAGCCTACTTTGTAACCGGCACTTTTGGCAATATGTGCGGTTAAGCGAGTGGTAGTGGTTTTACCATTGGTTCCGGTAATGGCAATAATGGGAATACGGCCTGCACTACCTCTTGGAAAAAGCATGTCTATTACAGGTTCTGCAACATTGCGAGGAATACCAACAGCTGGGTCAATATGCATTCTAAAACCGGGTGCTGCATTTACTTCTAATACTGCACCGCCGTTTTCAGTAATGGGTACTCTTAAATCGGGTGCCATAATATCGATGCCACAAATATCTAATCCAATTATTTTAGAAATTCGTTCGCACATGAAAATATTATAGGGATGTACTTCATCGGTAACATCGGTAGACGTTCCTCCGGTAGATAAATTGGCTGTAGGTTTTAATAATACCAATTCGCCTTTTGGAGGAACAGTATCTAAAGTATATCCTTTTTCATCCAACATCTTTTGACTAAAATCATCTATTTTAATAGAGGTAAGCACTTTTTCATGTCCAAAGCCTCTACGGGGATCTTTATTGGTTTCATCTACCAGCCATTGAATGGTATGAATGCCATCTCCAGTTACTGCAGCAGGCGTTCTTAAGGCTGCGCAAATAAATTTATTATTAATCACTAATACTCTAAAATCAAAACCAACGATATAACGTTCGCAAATTACACTACGGCCATACACTTGTGCCGCATCCAAAGCCTTTACGGCCATTTCCCAAGTGGTAATATTGGTGGTTGCGCCTTTGCCATGGTTTCCATCAACAGGCTTTAAAACAATAGGATAGCCTAAGCGTTCAATGCCATCTTTTAAACCTTCTTGGGTGCGAATAATGATGCCTTTGGGAACAGGTATTTCTGCAGCACCTAACAACATTTTGGTTTCTTCTTTATCGCATGCAATATCTACAGCAATATTAGAAGTGGTAGATGCAATGGTAGCCCTGATTCGTTTTTGATGTACACCATAACCCAATTGCACCAAACTGTGTTTGTTTAATCGAATAAAAGGAATATTTCTTTTTGCAGCTTCATCTACAATACAACCTGTACTTGGTCCTAAACGGGTATCTTCTCTGATTTCCCGAAGTTGCATGATGTCGTCTTCTAAATCATAATCAACTCCATCTGCAATGGCTTGTACTACACGAACAGCTGCTTTTGCTGCATATACACCAGCATCTTCTTCCATATAACTAAACACCACATAATATTCGCCTGTTTTTCCGGTACCGCGTGTACGGCCAAATCCGGTATCCATACCAGCCAATGTTTGCATTTCTAAAGCCACATGTTCAATTACATGCCCCATCCATGTGCCTTCTTCAACCCGTTGAAAAAATCCACCTCTATCACCAACACTACAACGATGCTCAATCATACTGGGAAAAGCCTTTTCCAAACGATCTTTAAATCCAGGAATTTGGTTAGAAGGTTTTTGCTCCATTTCTTCCAAATCGAGTTTCATCTGAATAAGTTTGTTTCTGCGAACACTCCAGTAATTTGGGCCTCTTAATACTTTAATTTCAACAATCTTCATGAGCTATTGAGTTGGTTAATGGTTTACAAATTTATTTGAGCACTACTTTTTAATTCAATTTTACTTTTTCATTTGCCTATATAAGGACAATGAAAGCCACGAATTTTGAAGCTACAGCAAGTATTGCGTTGTGCTTTAAAAGCGATGAATCAAAATGAAATGAAAATGAAGTTAAAAGCCGAAGATTGGAAATTAGGCAAAAATTATCACCTGAAAAAATAGCTTCGGTCTACAACATCTTTTTGTTGATTTCCTTTACATTTGTTTAACCCATAAATTTTTCAGCATCAAATTACCGCCTGATAAAGGTTTAAAAGGTATTTGTTGTTTCATCAAATAGTTTAGCATGCCACTACCAAAAGGAAAATTAATTGCCATTGGAGGTGCCGAAGATAAAGGTACCGATGCAGGAAAAGAAGATTTACACAGAAGCAATCTTAATTTTATTGAGCTAGGTATTTTAAACAGAATTGTAAAAGAAAGTGGCGGTCCTGCTTCAAAAATTGAAGTAATTACCACCGCTTCAATGATTCCTTATGAAGTTGGAGAAAATTATTTAGATGCATTTGGTAAAATTGGTTGTTTGGATGTAAATGTGATGCATATCCGAAATAGAGCCGATGCCATGGAAGAGGAATACATACAACGTATTCAAGAATGTAGAACAGTAATGTTCAGTGGAGGAAACCAACTTCGATTATCCGCAATTTTTGGCGGCACCAAATTTTTACAAATCATTCTCGATCGCTATCAAAAAGAACCCGATTTTGTAGTTGCCGGAACCAGTGCCGGAGCTATGGCCATGAGCAATACCATGATTTATGAAGGCAATGCTGCAAGGGCACATTTAAAAGGGGAAGTAAAAATTACAACCGGATTAGGTTTTATGGATGATGTAATTTTTGATAGCCATTTTGAAAAAAGAGGCAGATTTGGACGATTAGCGCAGGCTGTATCAACCAATCCTTCGTGTATTGGAATTGGCTTAGGTGAAGATACAGGCATGTTGGTTACCCAAGGCAATCATATGGAAGCCATAGGTAGTGGCTGTGTAATTATAATAGACGGACATGATATTTGTTATTCAAATATTGCCGACATCCCCGATGGTAACCCTGTAAGTACCGAAAATTTAAAAGTGCATATTTGTGAAAAAGGTAATGGATACTTAGTAAAAGAAAGAAAGTTTTTACCCGAAGCAAAAGATGGTGCGCTTCAACTTCATAAAATCGCAATTGATTAATACGTTTCAATTAAATTTCAAATACTTAAAATGGAAGTTGGTACATCTTTTAAAAGACAATTATATCCTTCAATGGAAAATGCAATTGCTTGGTTGCAAGCCCTTGTATTTTTAGTTGGGTTGGTATTTTTCAACTGGAATCCCGTTTTTGTGGTGTTTGCCTATTTTTTTGAAACTATTATTGTAGGTATCATCCACACCTTGAAATTATTAATGGTCATTATTTTTTCTAAAACACCGGCTACAGGAACAGGCATTTTAACCAGTAATATTAACCAAAAAGCTACACCAGGAATAGGGGTGGTGTTTTTCTTCTTAATCCATTATTTTTTGTTTGTTTTTGTACAAAGTATTTTTGTGTTTTCATTTTTTGGTGATACAGATAAAAATTTTAAAGATGGCTTTTATGTGATACACAACTATATTTATTTACTAAGAATGCCTGAAATGCAATTGGCTGTATTGTGTATTACCATGGCTAATATTGGCTATACCATTAAAAATTTTGTTATTCCGGGCAATTATAAAACAGCTGCAGTAAATAAAATGTTTATGCAGCCTTACGGCCGAATTATTGTTCAACAATTTGTTGCCGTAGCCTCCGGATTTTTCTTCATCATATCGGGTAGTGGTTTCTTTGCGGCCATTTTATTGATAATCGCTAGGTTGATTTCAGATTTAGTTTTGATTGCAATACAAAACAATAGTCACTTTAAAGAAAAAGTCATTCTCTATCTTTCTAAAAAAGGTAGCAACCCGCAAAATGCTCGAATGTTGATAGGTAATTTTTTCGACAAATAAAATTGGCTGCACATCTTGTACAGCCAATTTTATTTTTAATCGGTATAATTTATCCTACAATAATCAAATAATAATTCTTCTTCCCTTTTTGTACCAATAAGTATTTATTGTTCAATAGATGTGCTGTTGTTACGGTAAATTCTATCCCTTCTACCTTAATTTTATTGATACTAATTCCGCCATTTTGTACCATTTTACGGGCTTCACCTTTGCTCGGCAAAATACTACAATCTGCTAAAAAGCTTACAATGTCAACGCCTTGTTGAAGTACATTGCTTGCTACCTGAACCGTAGGAACGCCTTCCAATACTTGCAATAATTGGGTTTCATTTAAACGCTGCAAAATCTCTGCAGTATCGTTGTTAAATAAAATTTCAGAAGCTTTAATGGCAAATTCGTAATCTTCCCTGCTGTGTACAAAACAAGTTACTTCTTCAGCCAATTTTTTCTGTAATGAACGCTGGTGCTCATTGCCTTCATGTTGTGCCAATAAATCATCTATTTCTAGCTTCGTAAGAAACGTAAAAATTTTAATGTACTTAGCTGCATCGGCATCGGTTGTATTTAACCAAAATTGATAAAATTGATAAGGCGATGTTTTATTGGCATCTAACCAAACATTACCTTTTTCGGATTTGCCAAATTTTCCTCCATCGGCTTTTGTAATGAGCGGACAAGTAAATGCAAAAGCATCTCCTCCCGATTTTTTACGAATGATTTCTGTACCGGTTACAATATTGCCCCATTGATCGCTGCCACCCATTTGAAGTTTGCAGTTCTTTTCTTTATTCAACCAATAAAAATCATAGCCTTGTACCAATTGATAAGTAAATTCGGTAAAGCTCATACCATTATCACCTTCTAATCTTTTCCGCACACTGTCTTTACTCATCATATAATTTACCGTGATGTATTTGCCCACTTCACGAATGAAACGTAAAAAAGTAAAATCTTTAAACCAATCGTAATTATTGGCCATTTCGGCAGCATTGGGTTTCGAGGGGTCGAAATCCAAGAATTTTTCCAATTGTTTTTTTACACAGGCTACATTATGGTTGAGGGTTTCTTCACTGAGCATGTTTCTTTCCTCACTTTTTCCACTTGGGTCGCCAACCATACCGGTAGCACCGCCAACTAAAGCAATCGGTTTATGTCCATTGCGTTGTAAATGAATCAATAAAATGATGGGTACTAAGTTGCCAATATGCAAACTATCGGCAGTAGGATCGAAGCCAATATAACCGGTTGTAATTTCTTTGTTTAGCTGTTCTTCGGTTCCGGGAATGATATCTTGCAACATTCCTCTCCATTTTAATTCTTCTATCAAATTAGCCATATGGTAATATGTTGAACTTTTTTTCGTTTAAAGTGGTTAATGCTTTATATTTTCCTGAAATGGACAATTTTTTAAGTTGAATTGAGGTAAGTTTACAACATATTAAACTTTTTCAATGCACCATTTTGTATAGATCATATAATATTTTGCAAAACAACGCATAATACTGTTCTGATAAAAATTATTTAGACCGATTTTTCCATGAAAAGACTAATAATCTCAATTCTACTACTTACTTTTTTTGTTGCTTCAAAGGGGCAAACATATAATAATGAGTGGATTAATTACAATTCAACCTATTATAAATTTAAAGTTGGGGCCAATGGATTGTATAGAATTACGCAACCTCAATTAGCTGTATTGGGTTTAAGTACCACACCTGTTCAGCATTTTCAATTGTGGAAAAATGGAATAGAAGTGCCAATGTTTACAACCATCTCAACTGGCACATTAACAGTTTCGGATTATTTGGAATTTTTTGGAACCATCAACGATGGCAAACAGGATACCCGTTTATATAAGTTCGATTCTTTGCAGATGAGCGACAATTGGAGCTTGTATACCGATACGGCTGCTTATTTTTTAACAGTGAATAGTGTTACTGCAAATAAAAGACTAACAGACCCTGGCAATAATGTAGCAGGTAATGTGTTAGCTGCTGAAACTTTCTTCAATTATACGCTCAGTAAATACTATAAAGATTTCATGAGCAGCGGATATGGCGTTAATTTAGGCGAAATTGTACATTCCGCTTCTTACGAAACAGCAGAGGGTTGGTCGAGCAATCCGGTAAATTCATCAGGTGCACTGTCTGCTGCAAACAACGGATTAAATGTATATACATCCGGTCCGGCAGCCAGTTTTTCTGCCACCATAGCCGGAAATACGGCTTCTTCAAGAACTGTAAACATCAATTTAAACGGCAATGCCATTGGATCGCCAATTGTTGATGGATATAATATTAATAGATTTACTAATAATAATATCAACTTATCTCTATTTACAGGAGGCGCTGCAACAATATCCTTTGCACTATCCGGCTCAGCTTCCGATAATTTTATCGTTTCTCATTATCAACTTACTTATCCGAGAACATATAATTTTGGCGGACAAACACAGTTTCGATTTCAATTACCTGCCAGTAGTGAAAAATATCTTGAAATCACCAACTTTAATCTAGCTTCAGGAGGTGCAGTTTTATACGATCTTACCAATAATCTGCGCATTACAGGAAATATAAATGCCGGTGTTGTACGTATTGTTTTACCGGCATCTGCTACAACACGAAATTTGGTTTTATTGAGTACCGGTACCAGTCAAATTAATGCCGTAAATAGTTTTACAACAAGAAATTTTATTCCTTATAACCAACTTGCCAATCAAGGCGATTATTTAATTATTTCCAGTCCTTTATTATTTAATGATGGTTTAGGAAATAACCAGGTAGAATTGTATCGTCAATATAGAAGTTCGGCTGCAGGTGGAAGTTATACAGCAAAACTGATTGAAATGGATCAGTTAACCGATCAGTTTGGTTATGGCATTAAACATCACCCAATTGCTATTAGAAATTTTTCGGCCTTTGCATTGGCAAATTTTACCGTGCAACCGAAATTTTTATTCATGATAGGTAAGGGATTGAACTATCAAGATTTTAGAAGAAATGAAAATGATCCCAATGTAAATAGGCAGGCCATGATTCCTACATTTGGTAAAACTTCGTCTGATAATTTATTAACCGCCTCACGAACAGGATGGTTTGCCAATATTCCTACCGGACGTTTATCGGCCATTACTGGCGCAGAAGTAGGTATTTATTTGAGCAAAATGAAACAGTTCGAATTAGCTCAAGCTTCTTCCGATCAAACCATTGCATCTAAAGCTTGGATGAAAAATATTGCACAATTAACCGGTGGTTTAGATGACCCGGGATTATATGGTTTAATAACCAGTTATATGCAAGGTTATGAGAGCATTGCTTCCGATTCGTTATTTGGAGGGAAAGTGTTTCAGTTTAGCAAAAACACCGGTTCTAGTACTGCTGTGGGTTCTACTAAAACCATGACCGATTTGTTTAGCGAAGGGTTATCCATTATTAACTATTTTGGGCACTCATCTCCCAACAATATTGAATTTAATTTAGATAATCCGCAGAATTATAATAATACCGGAAAATATCCACTGATCATTATCAATGGATGTAATAGTGGCGATTTGTTTACGTTCGATACATTAAGAGCAGTTAGTAGCGGTACTTTATCCGAAAAATTTGTATTTGCCAATCAAAAAGGAAGTATTGGATATATAGCCAGTACACACTATGGTTTACCCACACAATTGAACTATTTCAATACCGGATTTTACAGTAATTTATCTAAAGCAATGTATGGTCAGCCAATTGGTAATATTATGAAGGCAACCATGCAAACCATGAGTGTTTTTTATCTCAATGATTATATCGCAGAAACACATGCCGAAGAAATTACCCTACATGCCGATCCTGCATTGAGGTTAAACCCACATTCGAAACCCGATTTTATCATCAACGATTCGCTACTCAATTTTAATCCAACTATTGTAAGTGTGGCCGATCAAACCATGACCATCACTTCAAAAATTGTAAATATTGGAAAAGCGGTAAATGATTCTTTAACCATCAAAGTTCAACATCGGTTACCCAATAACGATTTGGTATTAGTAGGTACATATCGAATTAAAGCAGTATTGTATGAAGATAGTGTGGTAACTACATTATATTTAAATCCTTTGTTAGATAAAGGTTACAACGAAATTATTGTAACCATTGATCCGGATAATATTGTGAGTGAAATCAGTAAAGCCAATAATACGGTAACAAAAGGCTTTACCATTCTGGAAGATGATATTCGCCCCATTTGGCCATACGAATACAGTATTGTAAACAATGCAACTGATCCGGTATTTGCTTCTACAGCAAACCCAACAGCTACAAGCAAACAATATGTGATGGAAATGGATACAACGATGTATTTTAATTCGCCTTTCAAAATTAGTAAGTTGGTTTCCGATTCTGGAGGCGTTATTCAATTTATACCTGGTTTCAACTATACAGATAGCACGGTTTATTATTGGAGAGTAGGTGTAGCACCTGCTACAAGTAATACTCCATGGAGAACCAGTTCTTTTGTGTACATCAACAGTGCTTCAACAGGATTTAATCAATCGCATTATTTTCAATATAAAAACAATCAATACAGTTCAATTAGTTTAGACAGCAATTCACGGAAATTTATTTTTGATGATAAAGAACGCAGATTGTTGATTCGTACTGGATTATATCCTTATTATGGATGGGATCAAATTAATGTGAATGTAGATGATGATCAAATAGATTATTACGGTTGTAAATACAAAGCCTTACAGTTTGTAGTGTACGATCCGCTTACATTACAACCTTGGAAGAATGTAAATAATGGGGCCTTTGGTCGTTTTGGTAGTGGAACAGTTTGCGATCAATATTCGGGCACTTACCGCAATTTCTTTGAGTTTCCTTACGATGATACATCTTATCGCCGTAAAGCCATGCAGTTTTTCGATAGTATTCCTAATGGCTATTATGTTTCCATTACAAATTTGGGATGGATTTACAATACCAATTATTTTATAGATGCATGGAAATCGGATACCATTCGTTTAGGATCGGGCAAATCTTTATGGCATAAATTCCATGAAATGGGTATGCATCGAATTGATGAATTTACCCAAAATTTACCGTTTGTATTTGTATTTAGAAAAGGTGATACCTTGGATTTTCCTGTAAAACAAGTGGTAGGTGCTGCAGCTAATGTTCAAATTTCCGAAACCTTTTATCTGCCTGGCAAAAAAGTAGAAGGTACAATTGTTACGCCATGGTTGGGCCCGGCAAAAATTTGGGATCGTTTAAAATGGAAAGAAAATTTCCGTGCCAATGCTACCACTTCAAAACGGTTTGATATTATTGGAAAAAATATTTTTGGGGGCGAATCAATCATAGCATCGGTTACCAATGCACAGGATACTACAATAAGTTTTATCAATGCAACAACTTATCCGTATCTCAAAATGCAGTTGTATAATAAGGACGATCAGCAAGCACAAACTACCGATTTGCGAAATTGGATGCTTACCGGAACTCAGGTTCCCGAAGGTGCCATTGCGCCAAATTTGGCTTTTATGTTTCAAGATACGGTCGCGATAAACGATACCCTACGATTTAAAGTTGCGTTTAAAAATGCAAGTACTGTCAATTTCGACAGCATCAAATTGAAATTAACCATCACTGATAAGGATGGCATTGCGCACATTTACGATAATTTGCAAAATGGAGCTCGTTTAAGGCCGCTTCCTGCTGGTGATAGTGTGTTAATTGAGTATAATATTCCAATGGCTGGTTACTTTGGAAACAATGAGTTGAAATTGGAAGTGAATCCGGATAATGATCAACCCGAACAATTTTTGTTTAATAATTTCTTGTTTAAAAAATTAATTGGTATAAATGCATCTATTTGCTCTGGAAGTTCGCCAACATTTGTTTCTGGTGCACATGTAATTGGAAACGGCTACCAATGGCAAGTAGATGATGGAAACGGATTTGTTGATATCAGCGATAATGCATTGTATACCGGCACTTTAACACGTACACTTTTGCTCAATAATGTACCATCATCTATGTATGGATATAAATATAGATGCGAAATATCGAACAATGGCGTGGTTACTTATTGTCCGGATTTTGTATTGAAATTTGCCATGAATTGGACAGGAGCCGTAAGTACAGAATGGGAAAACCCCGCTAATTGGAGTTGTAATGCCATTCCGGATCAATATACTGATGTAAATATCAATTCCGAATTGATTCGATATCCGGTTATTAACAGTGTTGCAGTTTGTAGAAGTATTAGAGCGAAATTAGGTTCGAGGGTTACTGTAAATTCAGGCTTTTCATTGCTGATAACGGGACTGTCACTTTAAATATAATGTATTCATAATAAGGCTGCTTTTTTTAGAAGCAGCCTTTTTTTATGCCTGAGGGTCTTGATTAAATAGAATGCAATATTTCATCCAACAACAGTTGAACAAATAACCAACAGAATGCTTAATTTCGTTATATTGTAGTTAGTTATTCATTACGTATTTTGCACAATTAACTATCGATTAAAAACGTTCTATACAAATATTCAATCCTGAAACACTATAATCACTAACCGGAATTTAATATGAACCGAAACCTGTTTGTTGTTGTGCTTGGAATGCTAGCCCTTCCCTCGCTTTCTACTGCTCAATTCAGAAAATATTCCAACGAATTTTTAAATATAGGCGCAGGAGCAAGAGCCCTCGCAATGGGCAGTGCGCAAGTAGCTTCTGTTGACGATGCTAGTGCAGGATATTGGAACCCTGCCGGATTAGCGAATGTAAAAGACAATCCTAATATCAATTTAATGCATGCCGAATATTTTGCCGGCATTGGTAAATACGATTATGGTTCTGTTGCCATTCCTATTCAAGATAATAAAAGAACCTTAGGTGTTTCTTTATTGCGTTTTGCTGTGGATGATATTCCTAACACTTTATTTTTGGTAGAGCCCGATGGAAGTATCAATTACAATAATATTCAAACCTTTTCATCAGCCGATTATGCATTGCTTTTATCTTTTGCTCAAACTTTAAAAGAAACAGAAAAAAAGCGCATCAGTTTTGGGGTTAATGCAAAAGTCATTCACCGTAAAGTGGGCAAGTTTGCATCAGCATGGGGCTTTGGTATAGATGCAGGATTACAGATGCAAGGAGAACGTTGGAAAATAGGGATAGTTGCTCGTGATTTAACAACTACATTCAACGCATGGTCGTTTAAATTTACCGAAAGAGAAAAAGAAGTATTGTATTTAACCAATAATGCTATTCCGGTAAAATCTACAGAGATAACCGCACCAAGATTAATAGTAGGGGGCGGATATCAATTTAAGTTAGGCAATTCTGTAGAGTTATTAACAGAGGCTAATTTAAATTTCACGTTTGATGGTAAACGAAATACAGTAATCAGTAGTAATCCAATTAGTATAGATCCCAGTGTTGGTTTAGAAGCCAAAATAAAAGATGTATTCTTTGTTCGTGCAGGTGTAACCAATTTTCAACAGGCATTAGCAGATGGCGATACCGTAAACCAAAAGAAAGTTTGGATTTATCAACCCAGTTTAGGTGCAGGTGTAAAAATCAAAAATGTTACCATTGATTATGCTTACTCTAATTTGGCTAATCAAAACAATCCATT
>JBMOEQ010000026.1:0-22578 GCA_049314655.1 Ferruginibacter sp.
ATGCAAATAGTTAATGTGGGCATTAAAAGTGAAACAATTTTAAGATTTGTGTCATCGGGCAAACAATACTTGCAACCCACCGATGATCCATTTCATATAAGCAATAATCAATGGCGCATTAAACCCATAAAATCCGAATCAGATGCAGCCATACTTCAACGGGTAAAAGATTATTTGCACTTTCATATTTTGTATTATAAAGATGCTATAGCAAAAGATGCAAAAGTGGTTTCATTCTATGGATTTCCTACTTGTTTAAAATGGTATGCAGGTGGTATTTATATCATTAAAAAAGATAAACTCAGTGAAGATTGGGCAAATTGTTTTTACAACGAAACGCAAGCCATGAAAGCATATGCATTGGTAGATAACTTACTCAGTAAAAAATATACTTGGCCTAAAGACAATTCCAATTGGGTAAAAAAGAATTTAGCCGTTTTAGAACAAATGTATAAGAATCTTTAACGATTAAAGTGCTTTCAATTGAGCAATAGTAGCTGTTGGATTTGCTGCTTTAAAAACAGTATTTCCGGCAACCAAAACATCGGCACCGGCAGCTAAAATTGAAGGGGCATTTTCTAGCGTAACCCCACCATCAATTTCAATCAAAACTTGAGCATTATTCGCTACAATCATTTGCTTTAATGTGGCAATTTTTTGTAGGGTTTGGGGGATGAAGGATTGTCCACCAAATCCGGGATTTACACTCATTAAACATACCAAATCAATATCGCCAATAATATTCACCAAACTTTCTACCGGTGTATGCGGATTAACGGCTACGCCGGCCTTCATGCCCAGTGCTTTTATTTGTTGAATATTTCTATGTAAATGCGTGCAAGCTTCTATGTGTACGGTTAGAATATCGGCGCCGGCTTTTCTAAAGGCTTCGGCATATTTTTCGGGGTTTTCTATCATCAAGTGTACATCACAAACCTTTGATGTTGCCTTTCTGAAAAATTCAATAAGCATTGGCCCAAAACTTATATTAGGTACAAATTTGCCATCCATAACATCTAAATGAAACCAATCGGCTTCACTCTTGTTCAGCATATCGCAATCTTGTTGTAAGTGTAAAAAATTGGCTGAAAGTAAAGAAGGGGCAATGATAGGCATATCGTTTAATTTATACAGTATAAGTGGTGAAGGTATTCATTTATGTAAACATTGAAAAGTTCATTAAGGAGTAGCTGCACCCATTTTTGCTAAAGCATCTTTGGCTTCAACATATTCGGCATCTAATTGCAACGCTTGTTGATAATGCGCAATGGCATCATTTCTTTGGTTTAATTTTTCATAACATTTGCCCAACCAATAATAACCTTCGGCAAAAGAAGATTGTAAGGCAATGGCTTTTTGTAAAACTTCTACGGCCGCTTGAAATTGATTTAAATCGTACAAGCAAATACTTTTTTCGCGGTAGGCAAAAACATTGGTATAATCTATTTTAATGCATGCGTCGAAATATCCAATAGCTTTTTGTTTTTCTCCGGAATAATTATAATAAAGTCCTTTTATAAACAAAGCTTCTTTTTGTGCGTTGGCTTTAGGGGCTTGTAATAAGCCATCAGCCATGGCAAGGGCTAAAGGGTTACGGGTTTGCGCATACATCGATCCAATAGTAATAATATACTCGGGCTGTGGATTTAAATCGATCGCTTTTTCCATAGCTTTTATAGCCCCAAGGGTATCGTTGCTTTCGTACAATAAAGTAGATTTGATATCCCAAAAACGATCATAAGTAGTATCCTTAGCAATGGCTTTTTCGGCTTCGCTAATGGCCATACCGTAATTGTTATTTTCTCTGAAATATTGAATCAAATTTTCTGTCAATAAAATAGAGTCGGGGTATTGTGCAATAGCATCTCTTAATTGTTGTTCGGCAGCCGGGATGGGAGCTTTCGATTTACCTTCTTCAGGATTGTTGCAAGCAGCTATGCCAAATATTGAAATGCAAATAAAGCTTAGGCGTTGAATGGTTTTTGAATTAAACATAGTGCAAATTTAAAGGCTTCGATACACACAAAATGTAAATTTTTACTGCTTGAACAGATCAGGTACTTAACTTTGTTCACAAATATTGAAATATGAAAAAACTGTTCTACTTGTTGCTTGTAAGTGTGTTAGGGTGTTTTCAATCGCTTTACGCATTGCCTTCATTTAATTTTAGTGCACATTTTAATGATACTATTCAATTTCCTGGCGAAACACATTTTACCAATGTTCGTCAGTTAACATTTGGTGGAGATAATGCGGAAGCTTATTTGAGTTTTGACGGCAAGTACCTCATTTTCCAAAAAACCAATCCAAAAGAAGGCATTATGTGCGATCAAATTTGGATGGGAAAAATACCCGAAACTGCCGAAGAAAAATTTGAACCTAAATTGGTAAGCACCGGAACAGGAAGAACTACTTGTGCATATTTTTATCCGGATGGGAAGCATATTTTATATGGCTCTACACATTTGGGTGGCAAGGAATGTCCGCCAATTCCCGATCGTAGTAAGTACGGCAATAAATACATTTGGCCTATTTATGAGAGTTTCGACATTTTTAAGGCCGATTTAAATGGTAAAATCGTAAAGCGATTAACCAAAACAAAAGGCTATGATGCCGAGGCTACCATTTCTCCTAAAGGCGATATCATAGTATTTACTTCTATGCGTGATGGTGATTTAGATTTGTATACAATGGATTTAAAGGGCAAACATGTTAAGCGTATTACTTCTATGTTAGGGTACGATGGTGGCGCATGGTTTAGTCCGGACGGAACAAAAATTTTATGGCGCGCTAGCCGTCCAAAAAACGAAACCGAAATCAAAGAATACAAGGATTTGTTGGCACAGAATTTAGTAGCACCTACCAATATGGAAGTGTGGATTGCCAATGTAGATGGATCGGATGCCAAACAAATTACACAATTAGGACAGGCCAATTGGGCACCAAATTTTACACCGGATGGCAAAGTTATTTTTTGCAGTAATCACGAATACAAAAGAGGGTTTCCTTTCAATATGTATATGATGGATGCCGATGGGAAAAATATGGAAAAAATCAGCAGAGATAAAGGTTTTGATGCATTCCCTATGTTTAGTGCAGATGGAAAACGTTTTGTTTTTTGTAGCAATCGTAATAATGGCGGCACAAGGGATACCAATATTTTTATTGCAGATTGGGTGAAGTAGGTTGTGAGGTTTAGGGTTTAGAAGTTTAGTTGAACAATAGATGAACATTGGGGGAACGATGGTTTAACAGTTGTTAAATTCAATCTCCGAGCTGTGCTTTAGGGTGATTATAAACTTTATAAACCCTAAAATCCCTATAAACTTGTTGATATCGCTCAAACATTCAACACTCAACATCCAAAATTCAACATTCTTTAAATCTTATCTCGGCATTTCTATCACTTCCGCATCTTTCATATTGTTTCTATCTATAGTAAATCTTATGAGGGTTCGAACTTTATGCCAGCCATGTTTGCCCGCTGCTCCGGGATTCATATGAAGGCATTGTAGGGTGGGGTCGTATTGAATTTTAAGTATGTGCGAATGTCCACTTATAAATAATTGTGGGCGATGTGCAAGTAATTCCTTTTTTGTTTCCGGATTATACTTTGGTGGATATCCTCCTATATGGCGCAACATTACTTTAACGTCTTCGCACTTAAAAATCAATTGTTCGGGGAATTCGGTGCGGATGCTTTGTCCATCGATATTGCCATAAACGCCCCGCAAAGGTTTAATAGCTTGCAATTGATCGGCTACTTTTCTATCGCCAAAATCGCCAATATGCCAAATTTCATCACATGAACTTAAATGGTTAAGAATAATGTCATCCATATAACTATGGGTATCCGATATGAGGCCAATTCTTGTCAAAATGAGCAAATTAATTTATGTACATTTGAAAAAACGATTGCATTTTTTGCCATGCCATTTCATCGCAATTTTACATATTATATTGATAAACGCACTTGGAAGTTTTATTTCTTGATGCTTACTTTAAGTATTGCGCATTGATGCAGGAAATATTTTTATAAACCTGTATCATCAAATTTTACATTAAAATATTCTTATGCCACATTATTATAAGTTGGGAAAAATTCCCGAAAAACGTCATGTACAGTTTAGAAAACCTGATGGGTCTTTGTATTCAGAACAATTGTTTTCTACCGAAGGATTTAGTAACGATTATTCGCTTTTATACCACAATTATCCGCCCACAGAAATCATTGCACAAGATGAGCCGGTGAATGTTCAACCGCGTATTGCTGAAGAAAAAATGTTGAAGCATAGAAGTTTTGAAGGCTTCAATGTAAAACCCGAGGAAGATTATCTGAAAAGTAGAAAGCCAATTCTGGTAAATAATGATTGTCATGTTGTAGTTGCGGCACCACAACAAAGCATGACCAATTATTTTTTCAAAAATGCCGATGCCGATGAAATGATATTTGTGCATGAAGGCACAGGTGTTTTGAAAACGATGTATGGCAATATTGATTTTGGATATGGCGATTATTTAGTAATACCTAGAGGTACTATTTATCAAATGCATTTTAATTCTACCAATAATCGATTGTTTATTGTAGAATCATTTAGTGCTATTCGATATCCTAAGCGCTATATGAGCAATTACGGACAACTCTTAGAGCATTCGCCTTTTTGCGAAAGAGATATTCGTCCGCCTTATGTACTTGAAACTTTTGATGAAACCGGCGATTTTCTTATAAAAACCAAAAAGAAAGGTATTTTATATGGTATTCATTATGCCCATCATCCTTTTGATGTAGTAGGGTGGGATGGATGTTGTTATCCGTACGCATTCTCTATTCATAATTTTGAACCTATTACCGGAAGGGTACACCAACCACCACCTGTTCATCAAACTTTTGATGCGCACAATTTTGTGATTTGCTCTTTTGTGCCACGTTTGTACGATTACCATCCTCAAGCAATTCCGGCTCCATACAATCATAGTAATATTGATAGCGACGAATTATTGTATTATGTAGATGGCGATTTCATGAGTCGTAAACATGTTACCCGAGGTATGATGACATTGCATCCAGCCGGAATTCCGCATGGTCCACATCCGGGTGCAGTTGAAAAAAGTATTGGTGCTAAAGAAACCCGCGAATTGGCGGTTATGGTAGATACTTTTTTTCCATTACAAGTTACTGTAGATGCCCTGGAAATAGAAAACGAAGGGTATATGATGAGTTGGGCCGAGTAAAGTAGTATAATAATCTGTATCGTCGCTTTATCAAAAATGATTATATTAGATATCTAAAACTACTTGCCATGTTAAAATTTCATGAAATCAAAATCGGCGATTATTTAATGGCCGAAAACGAAGGCGACATCCGTAAGGGTGAAGTTACCAACCTCAATAGAAATGAGCACCAGGTTTGTTTAGATACGGGTGTTCAAGAATTTTGGTTCGAAACCGATCAACTTACTGGTATTCCATTATCGGATGATGAACTAGCAAAACTTCAATTTTTGCACGAAACAAATGAAGATGGCACTGTTAAGTATAAGAAAGGTGCATTTCGTTTACAATTGTCTAAAGCCGGAGATTTTACTACGATGGAAATTTGGTATAGAGACGAACGCCGGCATATTACGCATGCATTAATGGTACATGAATTGCAAAACCATTATCATGATATGACTAAAGTACATTTAACGGATGAGGTTTTTGCCTGAAAAATATGAAGCATAAAAAAGCCGCAGCTGAATACTGCGGCTTTTTTATGTATTACAAATAATTATTTGATATCTGCCGAAAGCAAAATGGTTTTAGTATCGGTATTTTGAACTACGCCCATAAAATTGAGGCTCAATTTATAGTTCGATTCAATTGCCCCAAATTTACGGGCATAAAAATCTTGAATATCAGTAACCAAAGAAGCTGAAGGAATTGCCGAGCTGGATATAGCAGTGGTAACCTTAATAACATCGGTATAGGTTATGCTATTTACAGTTCGTGTAGATCCTTTTTCAGCAATCGTATAGGTTAAAGTAATGGGAATAGGGAAGGGGGCTCCCGGAACAGTTATATTTAATGATTGCGTCCAAGTGCTGGAAACGGCCAAATTGTCCTTTAAATATAAATTTTCTACCTTTAAATTGCCCAACGCAGCACCTAAAGCACGGAAATTATAATAATCGTTTCCAGATATAGAATAATAGTCTAAAGTATTGCCATTTGAATTGGTATAAACTTTATAGGTTTTGGTATTGATTACAGTATCTCTCGACGTTGCAGTTAATGTATAATCTGTTGATAATGAAGTGCTATTGTTGGTTTGACGGTATTGCCAACTACTATTGGTAGTATTGCTCATATACGCACTAAGTACGGGGGTGTTTGGTGAACTTTTTTTACAGGAAAAACCGATCAAGCTGATCGTTAAAAGATAAAAAAATAGGTGCTTCATGATGAAATATTCGATTAATTAGGTAAATATCAGTTTTTTTTATCAAAAATTAAATAAATCCTCTTATCTTTGCACTCCCAAATTTATGGCTAAGCAAGCATTAATTAAACAAGACGGAACAATATTAGAAGCACTGAGCAATGCTATGTTCAAGGTTAAGTTAGAAAATGGGCATGAAATTTTGGCTACAATCTCTGGTAAAATGCGGATGCACTATATCAGAATTTTGCCGGGAGATAGAGTTGGTGTGGAAATGAGCCCTTACGATTTAACTAGGGGAAGAATTATATTCAGATATAAATAAGGTTTTCATATTAAAAACAAAAAACAATGAAGGTTAGAGCTTCAATAAAGAAAAGAAGTGCTGATTGCAAAATTGTGCGGAGAAAAGGCAAACTGTACATCATCAACAAAAAGAATCCTCGTTATAAACAACGTCAAGGATAGTCGGTATTGTACCGTTCAATTGGATTTAAACAAAGTATAAAATAAAAATTCACTACAAATGGCTCGTATTGCCGGTATAGATTTACCAAAAAACAAAAGAGGTGAAATTGGTCTTACCTACATATATGGTATTGGTCGTTCTACTGCTCAGTATATTCTTACTAAAGCTGGTATCAGCGTAGATAAGAAAGTTAATGAATGGAATGATGATGAGCAAACCGCCATCCGTAATATCATTAACAATGAGTTCAAAACTGAAGGTGCTTTACGTAGTGAAGTTCAGATGAACATCAAGCGTTTGTTAGATATTGCTTGTTACCGTGGCTTACGTCATCGTAAAGGATTACCATTACGTGGTCAACGTACGCGTACCAACAGTCGTACCCGCAAAGGGAAACGTAAAACGGTTGCCGGTAAAAAGAAAGTGGCTAAAAAATAATGATAAACTGATATCCGATAGCAATATTGGATATCTCTTTATAATAGACTTACATTTTCAGTTCAAATACCGGATCGCTTCATAAGTCGGCAGGAGGGTTTGCACTGTCTCGTTTTTAACGGGATTAATTTTAAAGATTACCTACAACAATCATGGCAAAAGCACAAAGCGCAAAAGCGGCTGCAAAGAAAAGAATTGTAAAGGTTGACAGCTATGGCGATGCTCATATCGTAGCCAGCTTCAACAACATTATCATCAGTTTAACCAACAAGCAAGGTCAAGTTATTTCTTGGTCTAGCGCCGGTAAAATGGGTTTCAAAGGAAGTAAGAAAAATACACCTTATGCTGCTCAAATGGCTGCTGCTGATGCTGCAAAAGTAGCATTAGATGCAGGTTTAAAAAGAGTAGATGTATTTGTAAAAGGACCAGGTTCGGGTCGTGAAGGTGCAATTCGTTCACTTTCTCAATCAGGTATTGAAATCAGTATGATTAAGGATGTTACACCACTTCCACACAATGGTTGTCGTCCTCCAAAGAAAAGAAGAGTTTAATTTTTTACACTGGATCCCTTCGGGGATTTCAGTGTTTTTATTTGTTACATATTTTTTAATCAAGCCGGAACAGATTCCATTTTAAGATTTTTAATAATCTTTTCCGGGAACACAAAAATCTAGTTAATTACAATGGCAAGGTACACAGGACCCAAAACCAAAATCTCCCGCATTTTCGGAGAACCCATCACAGGAAACGGAAAATGGCTCACCAAAAACAGCAACCCTCCAGGTATGCATGGTGCCAACCGTAAGCGTAAAACTTTAGGTGAATACGCTTTACAATTACGTGAAAAGCAAAAAGCAAAGTACACTTATGGTTTGCTTGAAAAGCAATTCCGCAGAACTTTCGAAGAAGCTGCTCGTCGTAAAGGTGTAACTGGTGAAAATCTTATCAAATTATTGGAAGCTCGTTTAGACAATACCGTTTTCCGTATGGGAATCGCTGTTAGCCGTCACGCTGCACGTCAGTTGGTAAGTCATAAACACATCACTGTAAATGGCGAAGTAGTAAACATCCCTTCTTATTCTCTTAAACCAGGAGATGTAGTAGGTATGAAAAATAAAACTGCTGCTAATACTGCTATTACTAGTAATGTTCGTGGAAAGAATCCTAAATTCAGTTGGATTGATTTCAATGAAACTGAATTGAAAGGTACTTTCATTGCATATCCAGAAAGAGAAAGCGTTCCTGAAAATATTAAGGAGCAATTGATCGTGGAATTGTATAGCAAGTAATGATCAAGGCGTTACTTTAATACAATAACGCCGGCCAATACAACGCTCAAAAACAAAGAGCAACAACATTAAAAACTTAAAACAACAAAATACAAATGGCCATTTTAAATTTTGTTAAACCTGACAAGATTGTTCTTCAGAAAGCAAATGACTTTGAAGCGCAATTCGAATTTCGTCCATTGGAACCTGGTTATGGTGTAACCATCGGTAATGCACTTCGTCGTGTTTTATTGAATTCATTGGAAGGATATGCTATTAATGGAATCAACATTGTTGGTGCAGATCACGAATTTGCTACCATTAAGGGCATCACCGAAGACGTAACTGAAGTTATTTTGAATCTGAAGCAGGTTCGTTTTAAAAAGAAAGTAGAACATGAAGTAGCTTCTGAAAAAGTTACCTTGTCTATTAAAAATAAAACAGAATTTACTGCAGGAATGATCGGAGAAGCTTCTCCAACTTTCGAAGTAATGAATCCAGAATTAGTGATTTGTGTAATGGACAACACCGCTAAATTGGATATCGAAATTACAATCGGAAAGGGTCGCGGTTACGTACCTGCTGAAGAAAATAAAGAAAAGAATTCTCATTTCGGATACATCGCAGTAGATTCTATTTATACGCCAATTAAAAACGTAAAATATTCTATTGAAAATACCCGTGTAGAACAACGTACCGATTTCGAAAAATTGGTAATGGAAGTTATTACAGATGGTACTATTCATCCGGAAGAAGCGGTTAAACAGGCCAGCCGTATTCTTATTCAACATTTAATGATCATCACCGACGAAAACATCACTTTCGATACTAAAGAAGATAAGAAAGAAGATTTAGTTGATGAACAAACTTTACAATTACGTAAAGTGTTGAAAACTCCATTGGAAGATCTTGATTTAAGTGTTCGTGCATTCAATTGCTTGAAAGCTGCTAAAATCAATTCTTTAAGTGAGTTGGTACAATACGAACAAGAAGATTTGATGAAGTTTAGAAACTTCGGCCAAAAATCTTTAAGCGAAATTGAACAAGTGCTTAACGAAAGAGGCTTAGGTTTTGGAATGGATTTAAGCAAACTTAAATTAGACGACGAGTAAGCCTAAAACTTATCAGTCACTTTTATATTTTTAATTCAGTAGTCTGTAATTCCTGACACGGTACAGACGAATAAAACTACAATGTCATGCGTCACGGAAACAAACAAAACAACCTTAGCAGAACAGCTTCACATCGTAAAGCACTTTTGGAAAATTTAAGTATCCAATTGATTATGCACAAACGTATTACTACAACTTTGGCAAAAGCTAAAGCATTACGTACTTACATTGAGCCACTAATCACTAAAACTAAAAATACCGAAAGTCAAGCTGCTATCATGCATAACCACCGTATTGTGTTCAGTTATTTGAACGACAAACAAGCGGTTAAAGAATTGTTTACAGTTGTTGCACCAAAAGTTGCTGCTCGTCCGGGTGGTTACACAAGAATCATCAAATTAGGTACTCGTATCGGTGATGCTGCTGAAATTGCAATGATTGAATTGGTAGATTTCAATGAAATCTATGGCAAAGGAATTAGCACAACAGCTGCTGCTGAACCGGCTAAGAAAACCAGACGTAGTGGTGGTAAGAAAAAAGCCGCTGAAGCTACAACTGATGCTCCTGCTGCTGAAGCAACTGATGCTACTGAAGCAACTGATGCTACTGAAGCATAATTCATTTCTATCTTTTTATAACTAACTCCAACCTCACCGTTGGAGTTTTTTTTTATTTAGTCTATCTAATTATAGATGTGAAAAAAAATATTCAAGAATAACCGCTCGATTATGTTTCTTTGCAAAACCCTTTTTACATGCCTATCACCACCCCACACAATATAGCTTATCTACTTTTACAAGACGGAACCCTATTAAAAGGCGCTGCTTTTGGTAAAATTGGCACTACAACCGGCGAAATTTGCTTTAATACCGGCATGACGGGTTATCAAGAAGTATTTACAGATCCAAGCTACTTTGGGCAAATACTCATCATGAATAATGTTCACATTGGTAACTATGGTGTAAAAAATGCGGATGTAGAAAGTATTGGTGTAAAAGTGAAAGGTGTAATTGGTAGAAATTTGGAAGAACAATTTTCGAGGTTTCAAGCAAACGATTCTCTTCAAGCATATTTTGAAAAGGAACAAGTAGTTGCCATTAATCATGTAGATACCCGTGCATTAGTAGCACATGTAAGAAAACATGGGGCTATGAATTGTATTATTTCTTCAGAAATTACCGATATCAATGCACTAAAACAATTGCTTGATGCTGTACCTTCTATGGCGGGGTTAGAATTGGCTTCCAGTGTTTCAACAAAAGAAGCTTATTTTCTAGGAAATCCGGAAAGTGCGTATAGAGTTGCTGTACTCGATTACGGTGTAAAACAACATATACTTGCATGTTTAGTAGAACGTGGCGCATATTTAAAAGTATATCCTGCTAAAACAGCGTTTAATGCTTTAGCCGAATTTAATCCTCATGGATTTTTTATCAGCAATGGACCAGGCGATCCTCAACCCATGGATTATGCCATTGAAACGGTAACACAAATATTAGCTACTAATAAGCCCGTTTTTGGCATTTGTTTAGGCCATCAATTACTTGCATTGGCTAATGGAATATCTACCTTTAAAATGCACCATGGCCATCGTGGATTGAATCATCCGGTAAGAAATATCCTTACAGGAAAAAGTGAAATTACCACTCAAAACCATGGATTTGGTGTAGATTCCGAATCGGTAAAAAAAGCAACCCATATTGAAGTTACCCACCTCAATTTAAATGATGGTTCTATTGAAGGCATTCGAGCAAAAGATAAACCGGCATTTTCTGTTCAATACCATCCCGAAGCTACACCGGGGCCGCACGACAGCAGGTATCTATTTGATGATTTTATGCAATTGATTAAAACTTCTTCCTCAATTACCAATTAAATAGGCAAAATGAAAATCGCCATTATAAACGGACCTAATTTAAATCTCTTAGGGATTAGAGAACCGGAAGTCTATGGAACCGAAGGTTTTGAAACAATAATTCCGCAATTGAAATTGGCTTATCCCAATATTGAATTGGTATATGTACAATCAAATATAGAAGGAGAATTGATCAATTATATTCAGCAGTTTG
This sequence comes from Ferruginibacter sp., assembly GCA_049314655.1. Classification (GTDB taxonomy): domain Bacteria; phylum Bacteroidota; class Bacteroidia; order Chitinophagales; family Chitinophagaceae; genus Ferruginibacter. The sequence goes on from JBMOEQ010000026.1 coordinate 11,778, forward strand.
GTTTTGAAGTAGATGGCATTGTATTTAATCCGGGAGGCTATACCCATACTTCCGTTGCAATAGGAGATGCTATAGCTGCAATAAAAGCGCCGGTAATAGAAGTGCATATTTCAAATATTATGGCAAGAGAAGATTTTAGAAAAATATCGCATGTATCAGCAAAATGCGTTGGTGTGATTAGCGGATTAGGATTAAAAGGTTATGCTTTGGCGCTAGATTATTTGATAAAGAAAGATGCATAGATAGCGCTTTGGATTTTGAAGTAGAAATTGAATTTTCAAACCATTAAATAAAATACAAAAGCCCCATGGAAATGGGGCTTTTTGTTATCCAAACAATCCATAAAAACAAAAGCTCTTGATGTTAGCACACGACTTTTGAAATTAATTGTTGGATAGATTTTATTATTGGTTAAAATCTTGGACACCTTACGGCATCGATACTTGAATTATCTTTTGATAAATATTTTTGATAAGTTAAACCCATTTCAAAACCGCCTCTTCCTCTACTAGCTGCTGATAGTTGTGATATATTGGCATCGTAACTAACTGAGATAGATAATGGGCGCATTTCTAATTTAGCAACAGGTATTACTGCATCTTTCCAACGCATGAATGCTCCTGCATGAACTAAATATTTAGGATTTTCGGTATCGTCTAATTTGTAAGTGTAAAGAGCTCCTCCTATGATTTCGGTATGTGGTCCTTGTTTGCTGTAATCGCCGTGGAATGTGATGTAAGAATTATCGGTTGTTGATAATCTTAATCCGGCAGAATAAACCCATTTTGGAATCATCTCGAATTCTGTATTACCATAGAACGAAACTTTTGGTGCTTTATTGAAGTGATGGTAAGAAATTCCTAAAAAAAGATTGTTATCATCTGCTTGTCCAATTTGTGAGTTAAAACTTAATCCTGCTGTTCCATCAAAATAACTGTAAGAAGGTCGGTTAAATGTTTCTCCATCAGCCAATGATCCATTGTATCCAGTGCCATCAAACTGGCTATTGGTAGTTACTTTGCTTCTATCTATTCTTCTTTGTACAAATCCACCCATAAAGCCTAATGATAAATACATGTTTCTATCTGCACTCATTGACTTATGATAATTTAAAACCGGTAGAACGTGCGTAGCTGTCATTGCAACAGTACCAGCTTTATCATAAAGTATCTGACCTCCAACGGTCATAAAATCTTCATTCTTTCCTACAGGGATTTTAAATTCTCCATTTACTGAAACAGTTTGATAGGGAGTAGTTACACTTTGCCATTGTGTTCTATAAACCGACTGTATTCTCATGTCGCCCGAAAATAAACCTGCTAATGCCGGGTTTCTAAGCAAAGGCGCTTCAAAAAATTGAGAAAAGTGGATGTCTTGGGCTGATGTGTTGTGTACAGAGGTGATTAAAAGTATCAGGCTCCACAGCACTATGTGTAAACCGTTTTTCATTTGTTTGGATTTTTGGACTTCTTGGATTTCTGTTTGTGGTCTTCTCTTATTAAACGCATATTTGGCAACTTTATTATACGATTAATTGTTCATTTTGTGCTGAATTTCAATAAAATAGAGATTAACGGGTTATTACTATAAGCCTTGTACACACTCTACTACAAAAATGATTTTCTTTATATGGCCTATTGGAATATTAAATGTTTCTACTACTAATGTTTTGGTTATATAATTTAAATCAAAATTCATGCCTTAGATGAAAAAACCGCCTTCGTTTAAAAAATGTTGGTAAAAGAAGAAAGGCCGGAAGATACCGGCCTTTGATCAATTCATAAAAACCAAAGCGCGTTTATTGTATCAATGCTACATTACCTTTTAAAGTAAGTACACTGTTGTTATCACACATTACTTCTGCAGTATATACAAATACATCCGAGGTTAATTTTACCCCTTTATAAGTGCCATCCCATCCTGTACTTGGATCATTTGGCCCAAATCCGCTACGGGTAAAAATTAGTTCACCCCAACGGTTGAAAATTCTAAGTGTTTTAATTCTAAATAATCCAGTGCCTCTTGGATAAAATACATCATTAGCTCCGTCATTATTGGGTGAAAAGGTATTTGGAATAAATACGTTTGCACCATTACAAATTACAAAGATGGCTACTTTATCCCTTGCTGCACATCCACCCGGATTGCTTACTTCTACAGTATATTCTGTGTTTTCACTAGGTTTAACTGAGATGCCAGGATAAATATTTCTAAAATTCGAGCCTGTAGGCGACCAAATGACTTCTGTAACATCTGATGAAATAGTAGGAATTAAATCTATGGTTTGCCCAACATTGATGGTTCTATCATTACCTGCATCAACTGTAGGAATTGGATATACTTTTAATCGAACAAAACCTGTGTCTTTAAAGCATCCATGCGCATCAGAACCAATTACTTGATAAGTAATGGTTGAATCTGGACGAGAGAAAGGATTTGCACTTGTTGCATTATCTAACCACTTATTGGGCGTCCATGCATATGAATGGGCACCTTCTGCAGCTAGACGTTTATTTTCACCTTTACATAAAGTATCGGGCTTGCTAAATTTCATGGAAAAAGGATAATGCATGCCCACTTTTATAGTGTCATAAGAAAAGCATCCATGGATAGTAGTGCCTTTAACAATATAGGTAGAAGGTTGAGCCGGATTGGTAATCGGGTTTGCACAAGTAGTACAACTTAAGCCTGCAGCTGGGCTCCATTGATAATTTATAGCGCCTGTAGCTTTTAAAGTAATGCCGGTGCCTTTACAAACCATAGTATCTAAGCCTGCATTGGTAATAGGAACCATATATGCTTCAATATTTCTTGATGTTGTATCAAAACATCCACTAGTATTGGTTACACGAAGTTGAACATTATATACACCAGCTGTGGTAAATGTTTGCATAGGAGGAAATTCGGATGTTGAAGTAATGCCATTTCCAAAATTCCAATTCCAGGTTATTTGTGAGGTATCCGGTATCGCTAACTGGCTACTGAATGCGGCTCTTAATGGTGCGCAATCATTGGCCGAACTAAGTATACTTACTTTTGGTGAACGTACTATTTTTAATGGTGCTGGAATTTGTAAAGAATCTATACAACCCGATTGTGTTGTTACTACCAATTTGGGAATATAATTACCTGTTGCTGAATAATAATGTATTGGATTTTGAAGGGTAGAAGTAACTCCATCTCCAAAATTCCATAAGTAACCTGCAATTACATCATTACTGTAAGAAGAATCAGTAAATGTAACATACCCTGAATCACATAATACATGCTTACTTAATCCAAAATTTGCAGTTACTCCATTTACTACTATTGTATCTAATCCCACAATAGGAACCTGACAGCCTACCGCATCTACCAATATCATTTTTGGAACATACACACCAGGATATGTATAGCTGTAAGAAACAATTGAATCTCTGGTATTTAAAGTAGCACCATCATTGAAATCCCAAATGAAATGATCTGTATTTTGAGTATTGGCAGTAAAGTTAATATTTACAGGAACACATCCTACAAGTGGATCATAGTTGAAAGTACCAGTTGGCCCTTTTACTTGTAATAAATGTTGAGAAAAATCGGTACAACCTCCAGGGCCAGTTATAGAAAGTTTCACCATATAGTTACCCGGATAACTGTAAAAATGCGATGGATTACTGGTGGTAGAAGTGGTGCCATCTCCAAAATCCCAAAGTCTTATTACATCTGCATTAGAGTTATTGGTGATTTGTAATAATACCGGCGGACAATTTGCAATGGTATCACTCATTGTAAAAGAGGCAACCGGGGTTACTATTTTTACAAATGCAGGCTTTTCTAAAGAATCGGTACATCCATATTGATCAATAATAGAAAGTTTCACAGTATAGATGCCATCACCGGGGTAATTATGTGTAGGGGTAGAAATGGTTGCTGTTGTACCATCGCCAAAACTCCATAAATACGTCAAGTTGGGGCCCGTAGATTGATTGGTAAATCGAATGGTTCTATTGGGACAACTTAAAGTATCGACAGAAGTAAATTGGGCAATTGGACGAGATACAATGAGTGCTGTTGGTAACGATAACAAATCGGTACAACCATAACTATCGGTAACCTTAAGTTTTACAATATAAGCTCCGGGTGTATTGTACATATGCTCAAAAGGGCCACTGCTTAAATTTTCAATAATTCCATCGCCATAAGTCCATTCCCAATTGCTGATAGGATGCGTGCCATCAGAAGATGAACTATCAATAAAGGTGATTAAACTGTTTAAACAACTACCCGGAACACTCGATCTAAAGCGAGCTGTAGGGCCGTATACGGTAATGTATTGATTTTTTACTAATGTGTCTTTACATCCTAAAACATCTGTTGTAATAAGGCGAACGGTATATGTTCCACTTACAGAATAGGTATGGTTAGCAGTATTTGTTGCTACGCTTAAAGTGCCACCATCTCCAAAATTCCAAGCAAAATTGCTTACCTCGGCCATACTTAAACCTGTGGTAAAAGTAACCGGGGCGCCTCTACATACCACTGTATCTGAAGCAAAGAACTGGGGCTGTATATCTACTATCTGAATCTGTTTACTAGTAAGATAATCGCAACCTGTTATAAGATTTACTACAGTTAATGAAACATCATATATGCCCGGAGCTGCAAATACATGCACCGGATTTTGTGCTGTTGAAGTGGTGCCATCGCCAAAATCCCATAACCACTGATCGGCACCGATAGACATGTCTGTAAATACTCTTTCATATGGTCTTGAACAATCAAATGCCATATTGTATTTGGCAATAGGTGGAAGGATATGAATGAAAGAATCGATTTTTAAAGTATCCGGACAACCATTACTCCAAACAATTAATTGTACATCAAAATAGCCGGTATCTATATATTCATGTTGGGGGTTTTGTGCATTAGAAGTAGTGCCATCACCAAAATCCCATAACCAACCTGTTACGCCACCGGTAGATAGATCTGAAAATACTACTGGTATTTTTGCGCAAGTGTTTTTAGGGGTAGCATCAAAAGCAGCAGTTGGAATTATATTTACTTTTATTGCATTGGGCAAAACCATTGTATCTGCACAACCACCTGCTGTACTTATTATCAAGCTAACTGTAAATATACCCGGATTAGGGTAAGTATGTGTTGGTGTAACTTCTGTTGATGTAGTTCCGTCTCCAAAATCCCATAAATAAGATGTTGCAGGTTCTGCACTAGTTACACTATTCAAGAAAATTTTTGTGAAAGGAGCGCAACCACTATCGGGTAAATTTAAAAATGAAATAATGGGTTGTTGAATTCTGATGTAATTCGTTTTAACCATTGAATCGGTACATCCAAATGCGTTTGTAACGGTTAACTTAATAGTATAATTACCAAAATTATTATAAGTGTGTGTTGGTTCAAATGTTGTTGATGTGGTATTATCCGATAAGTTCCAAGCATAACTTATAGCATTCATACTTGTATTATTAAAACTAACCGTATGTGGTGTATTACAAGAAGCTGGGTTTGGAGAATTAAAATCTGCCGTAGGTTTAGGCAAAACAGTAACCGGGTGAATGGAGGAGTCTAAACATGCTCCAAAATTAGCAACCATTTTTACATTATAAACGCCGGGTGTACTAAAAGCTTTAACAGGATTTAATTGAGTAGATGTTGTACCATCACCAAAACTCCATAATACAGATGCCGGTGTAGGCACCGAGGTGTTGGTAAATGTTGCATTTGCATTTAAACAAACCGAATCGGGATGATTGAAATAGGCATGAACTGTACCCAATGATATAGTATTGGGTTTTACTAAAGTATCGCTGCAGCCCATACTATTTACAGCAATTAAAGTAACTGTATAAGAACCTTGAGTAGTATAGGTGTGTATTGGGTTTGCATCTGTTGATGTATTACCATCTCCAAATATCCATTGATAATTGATGGTGCCGGTTCCTACGGTTGTATTGGTAAAATTAATATCTACCGGAACGGTACAGGTGTTGGGAACTGTTGTTGAAAAATTTGCATTTACTCCATTATTAATTACAATATAAGCAGCCCTTGTAATTGTATTCACACAACCATTACTATTTCTTACTTGAAGGGTTACATTATAATTGCCCGATGCTGTGTAAATATGATGGGGATTTTGCTCTGTTGATGTAAACCCATCTCCAAAATCCCATTGCCATGAAACAATATTACCACTTCCAGGTAAACTTTGGTCGTTGAAATTAACGGTTAATGGATAACAGCCTGTGGTATTAGATGAACTAAATTGTACAGTAGGCTTTGCAAATATTTGAATGTATTGAGATCTAACTATTGAATCGATACCTGATGCATTTCGTACAACTAATTTTACATTGTAAACGCCTGGATTAAAATATGTAACTGATGGATTTTGTAAAAAGGAAATAGTGCCATTGCCCAAATCCCATCTCCATTGAGTAGGATTGCCTGTTGAATGATCTGTAAAAGAAACTACCAAAGGAGCGCATCCACTGGTTGGTGCAGCTGTAAAGTTGGCTGCCACTTGTCCTTTTACCATTACGGCAAATAAGAGTAATATAACAAGACAGCCTGCCTTGGTCGCAATTCTGGCTATCATAGGATTTTGCTTTTGGTTTTTATGAATAGTATGCTTTGGATAAACGCAATACTCCTATATAACAACCAAAAGAAGAAAAAATTGTGCCATTATGCTTTTTTCTCAAAATAAATGTCCACAAATAAGAAAATAATTGAATTTATAGTCTTCTCATATGTAAAACATAGTTAGGACTAGCTCCCCAAGGGGCTAATTCCATTACAGGGAAAGCTTTACGGGTAAAACGCCATTGACGGTTTATAAATTGAAATTCGGTAGGTATAGAAGGTGTATTTAAAGTAATGACCAATTTACTGTAATCGCTATTGCTACTCCATGTACCACTATATATAGTACCGCCTTTTGTGCCAGTCATTTGACCATCGTAATATGAAGTTGTTTTTGTAAGTACGAATGTATAACCTAGGTATTGACTGGTTATATCAGTGCCATTATCGGAAGCAAAATCAACGATAAAGTTTTTATTAAGCACATTATCAGCAAAATAAATTTCAACTGGGTTGGTACTTCCACCATTGTTTGTACTAGCTTTCTTACATCCTCCCAAAACAATCAGGATGAATAAGGCCAATACTAAAAATGTATGGGCTTTTCCGGCAATGTTTTTCATAGTTGTTTGTTTATAAACTGTAAAGAGCTGCATATTTCTTTTGTATATATTGAATAAAATATTGGGCATTGAGTTTTTCTCCGGTAGCTTGTTCACAAAGCATTGCTGATGGAAACTGTTTGCCAAATGGATAAATATTATTGCTCAACCAATCATTTATTGTTTTAAAATTCCCTTTTTCTATTTCTGTGATTAATGTTGGATGGGCTTGTTCAATAGTATGAAAAAGTTGAGCCGCATACAAACTGCCTAAACTATAGGTTGCAAAATACCCAAAACTTCCATGACTCCAATGGATATCCTGTAAGCAGCCCCTTTTGTCATCCGGTACATCTACACCTAAGTATTGTTTATAAAGGGCATTCCAAAGTTCAGGAATGTCTTTGGTTTTTAAGGATCCATCTATTAATGCTTTTTCAATTTCATATCTAATCATTACATGAAAATGATACGTTAATTCATCGGCCTCTGTTCTTATCAAAGAAGGTTGAACCACATTGATGGCTTTGTAAAATGCTTCTACAGAAACCGAGCCAAATGCTTCGGGAAAATAATTTTGCAACAAATTCATATTGTATTTCCAAAAGGAAAGTCCTCTTCCAACATTGTTCTCCCACAATCTACTTTGACTTTCATGAATACTTAAACTGCAATATTCGCCCAATGGTAAACCATATTGATCATGGGGTAAGCCTTGTTCATAGAGCGCATGACCACCTTCATGTAAACAACTCCAGGTCATATTGTCAAAATCTTGTTCGTCGATACGCGTTGTAACCCTTACATCCAAACTGTTGAAACTTGTTGTAAAAGGATGCATACTGATATCTTGCCTACCAGCTTCAAAATCAAAGCCCATTTGTTTTAATAAATCCAATCCAAATTTCCATTGTTGATCTTTATTAAAATGCCCTTTTAAAATAGCGTAACTGTTTTGGGTTGATGCATTGATTTTATGAAGCATGATTTTCAATGCAGGCATTAAATTTTCAAAAAGTAAATCAACCATAGTAGTGGTTAATCCTTTGTCATAATCGTTCATCAATGCATTATAAGGATGTACTTCATACCCAATTAAATCGGCTTCTTGTTTTTTGAAATCAACGACCTTGTTTAATGCCGGCTCAAATAGTTTAAAATCATTGGCTTTATAAGCTGCAGCCCAAGCATGGTAACTGTTGTTGATGGCTTCACTCATTTGTCGAACAAAACTGCCCGATACCTTCGTTTGGCGCTCGTATGCTTCTAAAGAAAGTGCAACATTACTTTTCTCAACTATAGTTAATTGAGGAAGATTATTTAATTGATTTAATAGATTGCCCGTACTTTCGGTTGTAAACAATTCATGCGCTATTTCATCGAGTGTAGCCAATTGCTGTCCTCTAAAATTTGCGCCTTTAGTAGGTAAATAGATTTCTTGATCCCATTGTAGAACAGCAGATGCATATTTAACATCGGCAATTTTTTGCATCTTTGTTATGTATTCCAAGTATAATGGATGAGGTGTCATAAGCGGTCGTTTTTTTGATAAAAGCCTTTAATCGTGTACACTTTACGGAATGGGTATATTACTGTTTCTTTGTAATTCAATACATTAAACTGCACAAATGAAAATACAAGATATAACACATTTTTTAGAAACCATTGCCCCATTAAGTTTGCAAGAAAGCTATGATAATGCCGGTTTAATTACGGGCAATGGCCTTTGGGAATGTTCCGGTGTGTTAACTACATTAGATGCTACAGAAGCGATAGTTGAGGAAGCAAAAGCTAATCAATGTAATTTAATTGTTGCCCATCATCCCATAGTTTTTGGTGGATTGAAAAAAATTAATGGAAAAAATTATGTTGAAAGAGCAGTAATTGCTGCTATTAAAGCGGATATCGCCATTTATGCAATTCATACCAATTTAGATAATGTATTTGATGGCGTTAGCGGTAAGATGGCCACTTTATTGGGATTAAACGATTGTAGGATTTTGGAACCTAAAAACAATATCCTTAAGAAGCTCATCACATTTGTACCAAAAGAGCAGGCCGAAATAGTGCGTACAGCCCTTTTTGCAGCAGGGGCAGGGCATATTGGAAATTATAGTGAATGTAGTTTTAATGTTTTGGGAGAAGGAACATTTAATGGAAATGCATCTACCCAACCTTTTGTTGGTACTCCTGGCGTTATACATACCGAGGCAGAAATAAAAATTGAGACTTTATATCCAATTTGGTTAGAAACTAAAATTGTTCAAGCCTTAAAAGCTGTTCATCCTTATGAAGAAGTGGCTTATGATTTGGTAGCACTTACAAACCAACATCAAGCCATTGGAAGTGGTATTATTGGAAAATTAGAAAATCCTATTTCAGAGGCTGAAACCTTAGCACTGATTAGCGAAAAGTTTAATCAAAAGCATATTCGTCATACCCCATTAACCGGTAAAAAAGTACAACAAATCGCGGTTTGTGGCGGGGCCGGGAGTTTTTTAATTAAGAAAGCTTTATCTGCTGGTGCCGATTTTTATGTTACTGCAGATGTGAAATATCATGAGTTTTTTGATGCCGAAAACCAAATGGTTGTTGCAGATATTGGGCATTACGAAAGCGAACAGTTTACAATTGAGCTTATATTTGACGTTTTGAGGGAAAAATTCCCTAACTTTGCCGTCCTTAAAACTCGTCTTAACACAAATCCTGTACAGTACTTTCAGGCATAAGTGGTTAAAGCAAGTTTTATCCAATTAAAATTTAAAGAATCCTTCGGGATTTCATTCAAAACCAACATACAATATGGCCTCCGTAAAAGATTTTTCAGTTGAAGAAAAGCTTAGTTCATTGGTTCGTTTGCAGAAAATTGACAGCAAACTCGATGAAATTCAAATTCTGAAAGGTGAATTGCCCATTGAAGTGAAAGACCTTGAAGATGAAATTGAAGGATTACATGCTCGTCAAACGCGTATCGAAGAAGAAATCAACGGTATGCAAGAATTTATTAATCAAAAGAAAGAGGCCATTAAAGATGCTGAAGCTTTGATTAAGAAATACGAAAAGCAAAGCGAAAACGTAAAGAATAACCGTGAGTTTGAAGCTATCAATAAAGAAATTGAGATGCAAACGCTTGAAGTTAAGCTTTGCGAAAAGCATATTAAAGATGCCACTGAAGAAATTGGTGATAAGGCACGTCAATTAGAAGGTGCAAAAAAGGCATTATCTACAAAAGAGGCAAATCTTACCGGTAAAAAAGGTGAATTAGAAAAAATTATTGGCGAAACAGAGAAAGAAGAAACTCAATTTCGTACACAAGCCAATGATGCTAGAAGTCATGTTGATGAGCGTTTATTAACCAGCTATGATAGAATTCGTAAAAACTACCGCAATGGTTTATCTGTTGTTCCGGTAGAAAGAGATAGCTGCGGTGGTTGTTTCCATGCTATTCCTCCACAACGTCAAAGTGAAATCAAATTGCGTAAAAAAGTTATTGTTTGTGAAAACTGCGGAAGAATATTAGTGGATGCAGATTTGAGCGATTCAGTTGATGTAAAATAATGGTATTTAAAATAATTTTAAGAGCTCACTTCGGTGGGCTTTTTTTTTAAGTGGAG
>JBMOEQ010000027.1:0-22349 GCA_049314655.1 Ferruginibacter sp.
TTGAGTTATGGGATATTAAAAATACACGCCCCATTTTTAAGCAAACTATTTATGATAAACTATATGGATGGAATAGGGTAGACAATCAAATTGTACATCATAAAAAAATTATAACTCATAAAAAAGTTGTTGTACAAGGAAATCAAATTGCTGTTCAAGATGTACTTAAAAAATCAAATCCTACAATGTATATTCTTAATAAAGATTTATTATTTATAGAACAAAAGTAAATGGGAGATATATCCCAATGGTTATCATTGCTATCAATAAAAAAAGGCTGTTCAAATGAACAGCCTTTACTATGAACTAAAATCAAACTACAGAATAACTAAACTTATAATTGTTTTTGATCCATTGGCATCCAAAACTTCCAGTTTGCAATTACCAGATTTAATGGTTGCAGGAAGCATGAAGCTTTGTGTTGCACTGCCACCCGGATGTTTAATTGATGTATTCATCATCACTTGTCCGTTAGTGTTAAAAATTCTCAATTGATAATTGCCTTTAGGTTGATTATTCAATTGAATGTTAACCACTTTATCGGTTATGGGATTAGGATAAACACTCATACCGCTTTCACTTTTTCCAAATTTCACTTTTACTGTTCTTGAAACTTGAGTAGAACCAATTTGATTCACCGTGCGAATGCGGTAGTAGTTATCACCATTTACAGGGTTTACATCAGTAATGGTATATAATCCACCACCAACAGCTTGTACTTGTTGAAGTGTTGTGTATGTTGTGCCATTGATAGATTTTTCTACTTCATAACGTGCAACACTAATTTCATTATCAACTTTCCAATCTACTTTAATATCATTTTTATTTTGATAAGCTACAATGCTACTCATGGTTACTGGGAGAGGAGCAGTTTTGCTAAATACCAATCTAAAGCGACTGTTAATTTGTGATGCAGCATTACCATCAATTACAAAATCAATTGTAGTTGTACCAGTTAAACTAACAGGAGTAGGAATACCAGTATAGCTATCTTCTAACATTGCTACTAATCCCATTCCATCAAAATTAAGAGCTTGAATATCGAAACGATATTTTCTTTGTGATGTTCTATTCAATCTAAAGAAAATAGTATCGCTGCTGATAATATCCGGTCTTCTTTCTGTTGCTAAAAATTTGTTACTACGAACCATTCCAAAAGTTTCATTGGTATTGGTTAATTTAAAATGATCCATTACATCAATTGCAGTACTAAAATTATTACTGAAATCGGCTCTGGTACCATCTGCTATTTCAACAGTATTGTCTGCATTAACTAAACTTAAATTGGTAATAATAGAACTAGCAGCACCACCCGGACGACCAAATAGTAAAGTATTATTAGTAGTAGATTTATTCGATTCATTGATCTCTACAGTTGCAGCACCTGCACTATTGGTTACTACATAAAATCCTTGAGCAGATTGTAAATGATTATCTTGACTACTAGTATAAGGAGTAGGAGAGAATACACCTGGATCTAATACATCATCTAATACTACATAACCACCTACTTTATTTAATTTAGGATCCCATACATATATTTTACGTTGTAAATTGGTAGATCCAGTATTGTTTAATACAAGGTTCATATCTATTGGTGAAGCATATGGATTTCCAATTAAGCTAAATCCTCCAGCTGCGGCAGATAATCCTGTATAATTTTGTGTTCCTGATTGAATTGCTCCTGTTGCTAAGAATGTTGTTGGATTACAATTTACATTGGTAAAATCAATATTTGTAATGGTTCTATCACCTCTAACAAAAGCAAAGTAAGCAGTATTATCGGCAGATCCTGCAGAACCTTCAGAAACTTTAGTTTGTGTAACAGTTATATCTTGTAATGCTTGTGTTCCTACATCCCATCTTTTTAATGAAGCATTACCTAATGAGTCTACACCGGCTCCTTTAATTGGTGCAGTAACTAACATACCTTTTCCTGATTCGAAAGAGCCACTATTTTGCCATGCTTCATAAATAGTAGCATTACCAGAAATAGGTGCTGTTATTAATCTCCATGATCTTTTTTGTGGAAAATATCTTTCAATGTTTACATTACCGGTAATATAATTAGAAGTACCTGCTGCAATACGAGCAGTTCCTGTATTGGTTGAAGCTAAGGTTAAATTACCTGCAGAAGCAAATACGCCTGCAGTTGGTGTAAACACATTAATTAAACGCAATGCATTACCTAATGTAATCGTTTGTCCTGAACTGTTATTAGTGAAATTACTTAATACATTGGTTGTATTAGGGGTTGATTGATCGAAAGAAAGGGTAGGACTAACTGCCGCATTAACAATTAAATTACTGGTACTACTTCCTCTTAATCCACCTGTAACTGTATTGGTAACTGCCCCTTTTAAGGTTAATGTTTTACCATTTATAGCAACTTTACCATTGGTAAAAGTTAATGCACCAAACACAGCATCATTTCCTAAAGTGGTTACTTGGCCACTTGAATTCATTATAAAAGTGCTTATCAAGTTTGTTGTTCCCGGAGTTGTTTGATCAAGCGATAAGGTATTACTAATACTTGAATTATTCATCGTAATGGCACTACCTGATCCTCCTGTTATACCTTCGGATACATTGTTATTCATATTTCCTCTAACTGTTAATAAATTTCCATTTAAAGCCAATTTGCCAGCATTGAGATTCAAATTACTTTGAATCTCTAAAACTGTACCTAATGTAGTTACATGAGAAGTATTATTAACAGTAAGGTTATTGATTGTTTTATAAGATGATAAAGTAGTATTCATAAACAATCCTCTATCGTAAGCTCCATTTAAAACTAAATTACTGGTACTACTTCCTCTAAGGGCTTTTGTAATTCCAGATCCATACAATTGTCCTTCAAGTGTTAATGTATTATTGCTTCCTATAGAAAAATAGGTAGTTGCTGCTCCATTAAATGACAATGAACCCCTTACCCTAATACTACCATTCATTGTTTTTGTTCCGTTGGTACCACTTAAAATTAAGTTACCATAATCTTGACTAGAATTTAGGGAATAAATTGATTGTGTACCACCATCATATTCTATAGTACTATTTGCATGTATAGAATGGCTTGTAAAACCTGATGGAAATGTATTTGATCCAATCATTAAAGATGCGCCATCGGCTATTGTCAAGGTTTTGCTAGAACCTCCACAGGATAAAGTGTTAACATCCATATCCAATGTGGCTGCATTGATAGTTAAATCTCCATTAACCCCTATACTGCCTGTAAGTAATTTTAATCCAGTTCCTCCAATGATTAAATTTCCATAGCTCTGTAAAGATTGTAAAGTTGTTACGGATTGAGATGTACCAATATAATGTACAGTACTTGTTGCGCCGATACTGTGGTAATAAAAATTAGCACATAAAGTACCTCCACCACCTATTTTTAATATTGCACCATTTTCAATAATTAAAGTTCCATATTCAGAAGAGTTATTACCTATACCATAACGATTGGCAGTATAATTCAACAAATCTAATGTTGCACTATTGTTTAAAGTTAAATTTCCATTTATCACAATATTTGATGATAAGGTTGTAGTGCCAGATTCAATCACCAAATTTTTAAACTGATTAAAACTTGGCGGCATTGTATTAACACCTGTAAATACAAGTGTACCTGTATTCATAAAGGTAAAATCACTAGATAGGCCTTCTACACTTTCGATTAATTTGGTACAGGTTAAAGTTGCATCATCGCTCATTAATATAATGCCAGGGATTTCTGTAACATCACCTAAAGTAATTGCTCCAGAAACTGTTAATGAAGATGTACCAATAAATTCTAATATTCCGGCTTTATCGGCAAGCCCTAATTGTAAAGATTTACATTCATTGCCTGAAGTTGTAACAGAAACTGTAAATTCACCATCAATGACTACATCATCTGAATTTGTAGGTACGGCATCTGTTGACCATGTGGCTGGACTACTCCAATCGCCAGACTCTTTCGCATAAATTTGTGCTTGGGTAACACTTACTCCAAAAAATAGCGTGATACTGATTAAGCAAATGAATTTAAAAAGCTGACTGAATGTTGATTGGAATGGTTTTTCTGTTTGTTTAAATGTAGGTTTCATAGTAGGTTGTTTTTAAGGAATGGATGGTTGGTTGGTTTTTATAGGTTGATTAGATTTATGTTGTAAATTTCAGCAATGTTTGATGCGGAGGATGTAGAAAGGCAGTAGTTGTGTACTTAGAATTAAGACGATTGACTTGTAGTCGTTTTTCTATTTCAACTTGTAATTGACTTCAATTCGGCTTCAATAAAAGCAATGGTTTGATTAATTTGAAATACACTTTCAAATAATAATTGTGGTAACCTTTTAGATTGAATTGGTACAACTTCCCATTCATTTCCGAAATCTAAAATTTCTTTAAAATCAAATTGTCTACTAACTTCTATCATTTGTTGTGCAACTTGATTTTTCCATACAGGTGTTGGCTTTTTTTTGCCGGAGATAATGAATGTAGCCTGTTCTTCTAATATTTGTTTTGTACGTATGAGTTGATCTTTTAAAAAAGATGGATAATCCTTTTTAAGGGCATTAAATTTTCCTTTATTGTAAGTAATGCAGGTTGAAGTTGAAACTGGTAGTAAATATTGTTTTATTGCTGCTTCAATTGTTGATGCAATCAATGGTTTAGATATATAATCATTCATTCCAGCATCTATACATCTATCTCTTTCCCCTTGTAAAGTTCCTGCCGTTAAAGCAATAATCGGAACTTGTGTATTCATACTCCTAATTTTTGTTGCCGCTTCATAGCCACTAATATCAGGCATTTGAATATCCATGAAAATTAAATCAGGCGAATGTTGAATAAATTTTTCAATTCCTTCTCTTCCATTTACAGCTTCTATAATCTTAATATCAGAGGAAATGTTTTGGATGATTGCCCTAGCCAATAACATATTAATGGCATTGTCTTCTACAATTAATAATGTATATTTTCCGTATTGATGAATTGGCTCAATTGCACTGTCTGCTATATGTTCACTGCATGTATTTTGTGCGGTTAATTTTGCTAACGATTTATATAAACCACGAAGCTTAATGGGTTTAATAAGATGTTCGTGTATTTCTAATGTTTTACATACCTCCAATAATTGTTCATTTTCTGCTGCACTATGTAATAAAATAATAGGCAACATTTCGCTGTTCAATTGCAATTCTTGTCGAATGTTTTTTATCGTATCAATACCACTGAAATAAGGCATATGATAATCCATAAATACCACATCAAATCTTTCTCCTGTTTTTAAAATTTCTATTGCTTCTATACCATTCTTGGCTTCTCTGGTTTCAATATGTTGTAATGAAAGCATGGCTTTTAATATAGCGCGATTGTTTTGATTGTCATCAACAATTAACGCTTTTTCAATTTGATGGTTATTCACCCATTCTTCAGCATCACCATTTTCTGCTTTAAAATTTACATCAAAATAAAAACAACTGCCTTTGCCCATAATACTATGCAATCGCAATTGACTGTCCATTAATGCCAATAATTTATTGGAAATGGTTAATCCTAATCCTGTTCCTCCAAAATTGCGTGTTGTTGAACTGTCTTCTTGCGAAAATGCTTCAAATATTTTTTGCTGATTTTCTAATGCAATGCCAATGCCGGTATCTCTTACAGAAAATCTAAATGTGTTTTGCTCCGGAGTTGTATGAATGGTTTCAATTTTTAACTCAATTTCTCCATGTTGTGTAAACTTAATTGCATTGCCTAATAGGTTAACTAAAATTTGTCTCAAGCGTATCGCGTCTGCCCAAATATACCTTGGCACATTACCATCTATATTGAGTAACATTTCTAAACCCTTTTTATGGGCTTGAAATTTAATCATATCCGAAACCTGACTAGCGATATCCATCACATCAGTTTTCTCAATCAACAATTCTAATTTGCCGGCTTCAATTTTTGAAAAATCTAATACATCATTTATTATATCCAATAATGAATTAGCCGATTGATACACGGTATTCATGTACTGTTGTTGGTTTTCATCTAACTTAGTTTTCATGAGTAAATCTGTAAAACCAATAACCCCATTTAATGGTGTTCTAATTTCATGACTCATGTTGGCTAAAAATTCAGATTTAGACAGGCTGGCTTCTTCTGCAACTTTTTTCGCACGAATAAGATCATTTGCAGCTTGTTTTCTCATCAACGCACTAGCAATATAGTCGGCCAATACTTGCATTAAACTTTCTTCCGAAACAGTCCAATTTCTTTTATGGCGCACCGCATCAAAACCAACAAAACCAATTAATTTTTTCTTAAAAGTAATGGGCATTACTAATAGGGATAAAATATGTTGTGCCTCTAAAATATCTTGAATTGGCTTCCATTCTATAGGAAGTGCAGCCGTATCCGGAATATGAATATTATTTCCTTTCGACAATTCATCAATAAACACGCGAATAGAATGTATAGGAATAGCTTGTAAATTTTCACGCTCACTACTAACGCCTTCTTGCGTCCATTCGTGCGTATTGTTCACCACTCTTTTTTTCCAATCGATATTAAAAATATAGGTACGATCTGTATTAAAATACAATCCCACAATTTTCAACACATCAGCCAATAAGGCATCTAAATCTTCTGTTTCAAAATTGATGAATTGATTGGCAATATGTAACAAAATATCTTTAAATTCTAACTGATCTTCAGTATTGGAAAGAGGAGTTGGTAGTTGTTTGTTGTCTGTATAAACCCTTTCTACTTTGTTGGTACAAGTAATTGAAGATTCTTTTGGTTCATTCCAAAATTGATCTTCTGTAGGACGATAGCTTTCCCGAAATGCACTAACATTGGTATGCATTGTAGTTAAGTTTGATATGCCCTTCATGTATTTTTTCATAGGGTGGTTATTCAGAGGTGGCTGAATATAATAACGTGTAAAAATCTCTACATTGTATCATATTATGTGTACATCTAGTTCCAATTCTTTGTAGTGCTTCTACTACAACTTGCTAAACAAATTATCACTCTAATCATAACATTTTACCTAGACAATTTATTACTGTTAGAAGTGTATTTGTTTATTGGCATAATTATCAATCCTTTATATCTAGCTAATTTTGAACGAGAAAGAAATAACCATTATTTTTGTAGAATGACAATAGAGCAATTAAAAATTATGAGAGACCGTGTTTTGGTCCTGAGGAGGTTTCTTTGACGTTGCTAATAGAGAAGTAAAAATAGCCAACGACAAACAACTTTCACTATCACCCGGTTTTTGGGATGATAATGCCCGCGCTACAGCCATTTTAAAAGAAACCAAAGTAAACGAATACTGGGTAAACATGTACCAATCTGTTTCCGGTAACGTTGAAGATTTTGCTGTTCTTTTTGATTTCTGGAAAGAAGGTGAAGCCAGTGAAGAAGAAGTAAAAGAATCTTTTGAAAAAGCCAATCAAGCCATTGATGAAGCCGAATTTAAAAGTACTTTAAACGACCCTGCTGATGCCCTTCCCGCAGTTTTAACCATAAATAGTGGTGCCGGTGGAACCGAAAGCCAAGATTGGGCCGAAATGCTAGCCCGTATGTATAGAATGTACGGCGAAAAACAAGGCTGGTCTATCTCTGAACTCGATTGGCAATGGGGCGATGGCGCCGGAATTAAAACTTGTACTTTTCAATTTGATGGTGCATTTGCTTATGGATTTCTAAAAGCCGAAAGCGGTGTACATCGTTTGGTAAGAATTAGTCCTTTTGATAGCAATGCACGCAGACATACATCTTTTGCATCCATTTATGTATATCCATTAATCGACGATAGTATTGAAATTACCGTAAACCCGGGTGATATTGAATGGGCATTTTTTAGAAGTGGCGGCAGTGGCGGACAAAATGTAAATAAAGTAGAAACAGCCGTTCGTTTAACACATAAACCATCGGGCATTATCGTAGAATGTCAACAAGCCCGTACCCAAGGTGAAAATAGAGAAAAAGCCATGTCGATGTTGAAGAGTAGGTTATATGAGGAAGAAATGCGTAAACGACAAGAAGCCATAGATGCCACTAATTCGGCCAAGAAAAAAATAGAGTGGGGAAGTCAAATTCGCTCTTATGTTTTTCATCCCTATAAAATGATTAAAGATCATAGAACCGATTATGAAGTGGGTAATGTTGGGCCGGTTATGGATGGCGAAATTGATGGTTTTATCAAAGCTTATTTAATGAGTGAAAAAGATGCTGCAGCAACCTAATATTAATGTTTTCAAATGAATAATAAAATCTAAATAACTTTATCATACAATAAATTTTATCATATGCAATTTGGCGATTTCTATTTTCCATTACCGGTAAATGAGCCCGTATTGAGCTATGCTCCGGGTACTAAAGAAAAACTAGCACTCAAAGCTGTATTGAAAGCGATGAAAGCAGAAAAAATTGATGTGCCTATGTATATTGGTAGCGATTTAGTACGCACCAACGACAAACGTACCATGCACCCACCACATGAACATAAACATGTTTTAGGGTATTATCACGAAGGCGATGCAAGCCATGTTAAAAAAGCCATATCTGCTGCCCTAAAAGTAAAAGATAAGTGGGCTTCATTAAGTTGGGAAAACAGAGCCAATATATTTTTAAAAGCGGCCGATTTATTGGCTACAAAATATAGAGCACATATTGTTGCGGCAACCATGTTAGGACAAAGTAAAAACCCCTATCAAGCAGAGATTGATGCCGCATGCGAGTTAATAGATTTTTTACGATTTAATGTGCATTTTCTAAGTGAAATTTATCGCCAACAACCTATTAGTGGCTCAGGCATGAATAACCGAGTAGAATATCGTGCATTGGAAGGATTTGTATTAGCGATTACGCCATTTAATTTTACTGCCATTGGAGGCAATTTACCCACCAGTGCAGCCATGTGCGGTAATGTGGTGATTTGGAAATGCGCACATACACAAGCATACAGCGCACAATTATTTATGCAAATTTTACGTGAAGCCGGATTGCCGGATGGTGTAATTAATTTGGTATTTGTAAGTGGGCCTATCATTGGTGAGGTTTGTTTTAACCATCCCGATTTTGCAGGCGTTCATTTTACAGGAAGTACAGGTGTTTTTAATCATATGTGGAAAACCATTGGTGCAAATATGGCCATGTATAAATCTTACCCACGTATTGTTGGAGAAACCGGTGGTAAGGATTTTGTAATTGCACACAAATCGGCCAATCCCGATGTTGTTGTTGCTGCATTGGCAAGAGGTGCCTTTGAATACCAAGGACAAAAATGTTCTGCTGCATCGAGGGCTTATATTCCTTCTAACATTGCCGCGGAAGTAAAAAAGAAATTGGTGGCCGAAATTAAGACCATGAAAATGGGTACCACCGAAGATTTCACCAATTTTATCAATGCTGTAATTGATGAAAAAAGTTTTGATAAATTAGAAAGTTATATCAAAAACAGCAGAAAAAAAGGCAGTAATGCACGTATTTTAGTTGGGGGAAATTGTGATAAATCGGTAGGTTATTTTATTGAACCCACCGTTATTGAAACCACCGACCCTCATTATGTAACCATGTGTGAGGAGTTGTTTGGTCCGGTTTTAACTCTTTATGTGTATGATGAAAATATATTTGAAGAGGCGTTAAAATTGGTAGATACCACATCTCCATATGCTTTAACCGGTGCCATCATTGCTCAAGATAGATTTGCTGTAGAATTGGCCACCTCAAAATTGCGCAACAGTGCAGGTAATTTTTATATCAATGATAAACCAACAGGCGCTGTAGTTGGGCAACAACCTTTTGGTGGAGCAAGAGCCAGTGGAACCAATGATAAAGCAGGAAGTGCACTCAATTTATACCGTTGGTTAAGTGCAAGAACGATAAAAGAAACTTTTACTCCGGTAACAGATTACCGTTATCCTTTCTTGCTTGAAAAATAAATACATTCTTGAATTTATTGGAGTAGGTTAATCATCTACTCCTTTTTTATGTAAGCGATTTACGAAACCTTTTTTTCATGCTTATATAATCCTTATTTTTGATTACATACTTCAGAAAACAGTTTTACCCCCATTATGGCCAATATACTTATCATCGACGACGAAAAAGCAATCCGGAAAACGCTTACAGAAATCCTCAGTTATGAAGGTTATAAAATTGATGAAGCATCTGATGGTGATGAAGGTTTACGTAAATTCAGTAATACCCCTTACGATTTAGTGATTTGTGATATTAAAATGCCAAAAATGGACGGGATAGAATTTTTGGAAAAAGCCCATAAATTAAATCCGGATATTCCGGTTATCATCATAAGTGGTCATGGTAACATAGAAACAGCGGTAGAAGCCGTTAAGAAAGGGGCTTTTGATTACATCAGCAAACCGCCGGATTTAAACAGGATGTTGATTACAATGCGCAATGCATTAGATAAACAATCCTTAGTTACCGAAACCAAAGTACTCAAAAGGAAAGTCAGTAAGGTTCAAGAAATTATTGGAGATAGCACACCCATTCGTAAAATTAAAGATACGATCGAAAAAGTAGCTCCAACAGATGCTCGAGTTTTAATAACCGGTGAAAATGGAGTAGGAAAGGAGTTAGTGGCCAGATGGATTCATGAAAAAAGCAATCGCAATACCGGTCCTATGGTTGAAGTAAATTGCGCAGCCATTCCTAGTGAATTAATAGAAAGTGAATTGTTTGGTCATGAAAAAGGATCTTTTACCTCAGCCATTAAACAACGTATAGGAAAATTTGAACAAGCCAATGGTGGAACGCTTTTTTTAGATGAAATTGGCGACATGAGTTTAAGCGCTCAAGCCAAAGTACTGCGGGCTTTGCAAGAAGGAAAAATTACAAGAGTTGGAGCAGATAAGGATATTGCTGTAGATGTAAGAGTTGTAGCCGCAACCAATAAAGATTTATTAAAAGAAGTAGAAGATAAAAACTTCCGGTTAGATTTATACCATCGATTGGGCGTTATTATTGTTCATGTTCCATCTTTAAACGAAAGACGAGATGATATTCCGGCTTTAATTGAATTTTATCTCGAAAATATTGCAACAGAGTACGGACAAGCCAAAAAATTAATAGATAAGGAAGCACTGCAGCAATTATCGGAGTATAATTGGACAGGAAATATTCGTGAATTAAGGAATGTAGTTGAGCGATTAATCATTCTATCGGGGAAAAGTATAACTATAGATGATATAGACGCTTACGTATTACCGAGAAAATAATATAGATCAACTTCATTCCATTTCCATTACGATAATTAATAATAGCTTATTAATTATCGCTTTTTTATTTAATAAAAGAATAGCTAATTACTCTAAGATGGCTGATTTTTTAGGAAAATTATTATCTTTAACGCTCTAAAATTTACCCAACCAATTTAATATTTTATGAAAAAAATCTTTACGAAGGTTTTGTTATTGCTTTCTATTGCTTTTGTTTTAGGCTTTGAAGCTACTGCTCAAACTATTTTCTTTTCAGATATTGCTGAAAGTAATCTGAATAAGAATTCTGCTCAACGAAAAATTATTCCTACTAAATATCGAACTGTTAGCACTGATACTGTTCAACTTTTGCAATTTTTAAAAGCGTTGCCTTTAGAAAGTCAATTGAACAACAGAAATGCAGCACCCATCATTGCTATTCCCATGCCGGATGGTAGTTATAGCCAGTTTAGAATATGGGAAACCCCTATGATGGAGCCGGGTTTAGCCGCAAAATTTCAAACATTTCGTACGTTTACCGGACAAGGTATTACCGATCCTACAGCTAATATTAAATTAGATTGGACGGCATTGGGTTTTCATGCCATGATTTTATCATCTGTTACCGGTAATATTTTCATTGATCCCTATGAAGTGGGTAATAAAGAAAATTACATCAGCTATCGTAAAGTAGATTTTAAAAAGGCAGATAACTTTATTGAAGAAGCGCCTATCGATTATAATTTAGGTAATAGACCAACTGCACCGGGTAACATTTTAGCTGTTTGTATTGCTCCGGAATTGCGTACTTATCGATTAGCAGTTGCAGCTACAGGTGAATATACTGCTTTTCATGGCGGAACTGTAGTTTTAGCATCCGCTGCAATTTTAACCACCGTCAATAGAGTTTCCGGGGTTTATGAAAGAGAAGTAGATGTGCGTTTAGTTTTAGTGGCCAATAATGATTTATTGATTTATACCAACTCAGGAACCGATCCGTATACCAATAATAACGGTAGTACCATGTTAGGTCAAAATCAAACCAATATTACTACTGTTATTGGTTCTGCGAATTACGACATTGGTCACGTATTTAGTACCGGTGGTGGTGGAATAGCTGGCTTAGGCGTTGTTTGTTCTTCAACAAATAAAGCAAGAGGTGTAACCGGATCATCGGCACCAGTTGGCGATCCATTTGATATTGATTATGTGGCACACGAAATGGGGCACCAGTTTGGTGGTAATCATACTTTTAATGCTGCATCAGGTAGCTGCAGTGGAAATGGTAATTCTGGTACCAATACTGAACCGGGTAGTGGTTCAACCATTATGGCTTATGCGGGCATTTGTACTGCAGCTGCAGATTTACAATCCAATAGTGATGCTCAATTCCATGCCATCAGCTTTGATGAAATTACTGCTTTCATTACAGGCGGTGGTGGTAATTCTTGTCCAGTTAAAACAAATACATCAAATTTAACACCCTCTGTAAATGCAGGTGCTGATTTTACGATTCCACGTTCAACACCATTTGTATTAACTGGAACTGCTACCGACCCTAATGGAGATGCACTCACTTACAGTTGGGAGCAAATGGATACTGGTGGTTCATTTGGCGCTTGGAATGCACCTACTGGAAATGCACCTTTGTTTAGGTCATTCGCACCTGTATTAACCGGCGTGCGATATTTCCCTAAATTATCAGATGTTATTAATAATACCACTACTATCGGCGAAATCCTTCCAACTTATGCTCGTACGATGAATTTTCGCTTAACAGCAAGAGACAATCGTGCTGGTGGCGGTGGTGTTTGTTTCGATCAAACCGCCATTACAGTTAATGCAGCATCAGGTCCTTTCTTGGTAACCAATCCAAATACTGCAGGTATAACTTGGACCGTTGGGGATATTCAAACCATTACCTGGGATGTGGCAAGCACTACAGCATCGCCAATCAGTTGTGCAAATGTGTCTATTGAATTGTCTACAGATGGTGGCTTAACTTACCCTGTAACTATTTTGGCAAGTACAGCAAACGACGGTACAGAAGATATTAATGTTCCCAATAATCCAACAACACAAGCACGTATTAGAGTAAAAGCTGTTGGAAATGTTTTCTATGATATTTCAAACTTTAACCATACTATTGTTGCGGCTTCTGTTCCAAGTTTTTCATTGAGCAGTCCCGCAACTGTAAGTATTTGCTCCGGAACTTCTGGATCAACTACATTAAATACGGCTTCAGTTGCAGGTTTTACCGGCACTATTACATTTAGTGGAGCAGGGCAACCCGCAGGAAGTACTTTAAATATTAATCCAACCAATGTTGCTGTTGGCGGTTCAACTGTTGTTACTTTATCTAATGTAGGTGCTGTACCAGCTGGCACTTATACAGTAACCATTACCGGTGTTTCAGGTGCTGTTACTAAAACAAGGGATATTCAATTCACCATTGGCTCTTCTACACCACCTACAACATTAACATTACCTGCCAATAATGCTATTGGTGTTGATTTATTGCCAACTTTCAGATGGTCTTCTGTTGCAGGTGCCACAGAATATAAACTTGAAATTTCTACTTCAAATACATTTTCCCCAATTGCACAAACCATTACAGGTATAGCATCAAATATTCACCAAATCGTTACACCTTTAATTCAAAATACAATTTACTATTGGAGAGTTAGTGCCACCAATTCTTGTGGATTAAGCAGCCCATCAACAACAGGCGTATTTAAAACAGCTTTGGTTGCTTGTACTACAACAACAAGTACTGATGTTCCTTTAACAATATCTTCTGTTGGTACTGTTACAGTTAATTCTACACTATCCATTCCTGTAGGTGTAACCATAAGTGATTTAAATGTAGTAGGATTGGTGGGAACACACTCTTACATCAATGATTTGACATTTGATTTACAAAGTCCGACCGGAACTTTAGTAAACTTATTTAGTAATATCTGTGCTTCAGAAAATAATTTTAATCTTAATCTAGATGATGAGGCTGCAACTACAACTTTCCCTTGCCCTCCAACTGGTGGTGTAACCATTAAACCAACATCACCATTATCTGCTTTTGATGGACAAAACAGTACTGGTACGTGGACATTAACCATTAATGACATAGCCGATCAAGATGGTGGTTCTCTAACCGGATGGGGATTATCCATTTGTTCAAATACGGCCACACCAATTCCGGTTACTTGGTTAGATTTCTTTGGTAAAAAAGAAAACAACAATACCACTTCCATGTTAAATTGGAGGGTGAATGAATACAATAACCACCATTACGAAATAGAAAGAAGTATTGATGGCATTCATTTCAAAACCATCGGACAAATCAATGCAGCATCTACAGGTAATGGCATGTTAACGCAATATGTGTTTGCCGATCTTAAACCTACATTAGGCAGAAATTTCTATCGCATTAAACAAGTTGATATAGACGGACGTTTTTCTTATTCTGCCATCATCAATTTAGTTTTTGATAAAGTAAAAACTGCTTGGTCGGTTTATCCTAATCCGGCAAAAGATGTGCTAAATGTTTATAGTAATGATGACAATAGAAATGTTCAATTACAATTGATAGATGCATCGGGTAAATTAATGTACAGTAGTGAAAAGCGCAATATTGCTCGTGGTCAATTGTTAAATATTACCACCGGTAACCTTGCTAGTGGTGTTTATTCATTAAGAATTAGCAGCGATGCAGGCGTAAGAATAGAAAAAGTGATTAAACAATAAGTAAACGTTAAATACTAAAGCCCCTCCAAGTGAGGGGTTTTTATTTTTATAAAATTGCAGGAATTACCAATAATTTTATAAATGGCGATGGGCTACACATTAAATATGGTATTTTTGAGCATTAAAAATTAATATTAAACAATATGGGCTGGATTTTATTTCTTATCGGTGTCATTGGTTGGCATGTAGGTATGTACGGAATGTTTAAGAAAGCAGGCATTGAAAGTTGGAAGGCATTTATTCCTTTTTATAATACTTGGTGCATGGTTGAAAAAATGGAATTGAAAAAATATTGGTTCTTTTTTCAATTGGTTCCTATCGCCGGCCAATTTATTACCATTTGGATTACCATCAAATTTGTAGAGCATTTTGGAAGATTTGGTTTTTGGCACCATGCTTTAACCGTAGTGCTTCCATTTGTTTATTTTCCTTATTTAGGCTTTTCTAAAAATGAAAGATATGCCGGTATTGCTGTTGTAAATAATTATAAAAAATCTGCTGCAAGAGAATGGATAGATGCGGCGGCATTTGCTGTAGTTGCTGCTACCATCATACGTACTTTTGTTTTTGAAGCGTATACGATTCCTACTCCTTCAATGGAAAAATCTTTGCTTATTAACGATTTCTTATTTGTAAGCAAATCGGCTTATGGTCCACGTATTCCTAATACTCCCATTGCCATGCCTTTTGTGCACCATACCATGCCTTTTGTAAATATGAAATCTTACTCTGAAGCAATTAAGATTCCTTATACACGTTGGTTTGCATCACCGGTTAAACGCAATGATGCGGTTGTATTTAATTTCCCTGCCAATGATACTTTGATTAATGATGAAGAAAATTTTGGCTCAAAACGTACGTATTATCAAGCGGTACGTGATTTAGGCAGAGATAAGGTTTGGCAGAATTATGAAGACTTAATCATTACTCGACCGGTTGATAAACGCGAAAACTTTATAAAACGTTGTGTAGGTATTGCTGGAGACAAATTAGAAATTAAAAATACAGTGCTTTATATCAACGATGTGGCACAACCTTTTCCTTCGGGATCAGAAAAATATTATATCGTACAAACTACAGGAAATTTAAATGAAGATGCACTAATTGAAATAGGTATTCACACTGCACCCGAATTGAATGAGATGATAACAAATGGCGATGGTACGTATCTTATCAATATGACCGAAAGCGAAAAGACTCAAGTAGCCAAATTGAATACCGTAAAAAGTGTACAACCTTATATACATCAAGTTGCACCCGATTTATATCCTTATTATGATACCACACATCGATGGTCTATAGATAATTTTGGTCCAATTTGGATACCAAATAAAGGTGCAGAAATTACTTTAACAGATGATAACATCATTCGTTACGAACGTTGTATCCGTACTTACGAAGGCAATACTTTAGAGAAAAAAGATGGTAAGTATTTCATAAATGGGGTAGCTGCTGAAAAATATAAATTCAAAATGAATTATTATTGGTTAATGGGTGATAACAGACATAATTCTTTAGACAGCAGATTTTGGGGTTTTGTACCAGAAGACCATATTGTAGGTAAAGCATCCTTAATTTGGTTTAGCTGGGAACATGGGCCAAGATGGAAAAGAATATTCCGTACAATCAATTAATTAATTCAGTAACTTACATATACAATTTCCTCTCTGTAGCAATGCAGAGAGGATTTTTTTCCCTATATCGTTTCTACATTTTTTATGGAAAAAGTAATTTAACAGCCCATCAATAAAAGTAAGTAGTTAGATAAATTTTTGGGTAAAATTTGGAATATGACAACAAAAGCTATTCAATTTACGATTGAAACATACGCATCATCCATTGAACTTAATTCAAATGATGCAGCACTTTTAGACGCAGCAAGAAATGTAACAAAAGCAGCCTATGCGCCTTATTCGAACTTTTTAGTAGGTGCTGTTGCAGATTTAGTTTCGGGACAACAAGTTTCGGGAACAAATCAAGAAAATGCTTCCTATCCGGTAGGTATATGCGCCGAAAGAGTTTTGCTTTCTACCATTTCATCATTGTTTCCGGGGGCTGCTATAAAAACAATTGCCATTAGTTATCATAATTTAAAAGGGCAAAGTAATCATCCTATTTCGCCATGTGGCATCTGCCGACAAACTTTGGTAGAATATCAAAATCGTACTGGATCCCCTATACGCTTAATTTTGAGTGGAATGGAAGGGGAGGTAATTATTGTAGAAAGTGCGGATCAACTTTTGCCATTAAGTTTTACCTCAATCGATTTATTAGGATAAAAATCATTTTCATTAACTATTCCCTAATTTTATCTGAAGTAAATACATGAATGCCTGTGAGATTTTCATTCATACAATTTACCATTTTTTGTGCAACTTGAGTAACATCAATAGCTTTGTAAGTAGCAGGTAATAAAAAAGAAAATGTTGTCATCATAAAAGCTGCAAATTTTTCAAAAAATCTTTTCTCCTGTCTATTTCCAAGTAGCAATGAAGGTTGTAGAATACCCAAAAAATTAAACCCGATATTTTTTAAAGCATTTTCCATTTCTCCTTTTACACGATTGTAAAATATTGAAGAATTTGAATTGGCCCCCATTGCAGATACAACAGCAAATTGCTTACAACCATTTTCAAAAGCAGCTTTCGCAATTTCTGTTACATAAGTATAATCTACTTTATAAAATTCAGCTTGAGAACCGGCTTTTTTTATAGTTGTACCTAATGTGCAAAAACAATCCTCAGCTTTTACCTGTAGCGATTCCGGTGCATCAAATTTAAAATGATTTGAACCAATTTAGGATGTTCGAGCGGTATATTTTTACGAACTAAAATGTAAACAACACGATATCGATCATCCTTTAATAAGCGATTTAATAAAGCCGTGCCCGTTAATCCGCTTGCGCCTATAATTAAGGCTGTTTTATTAATATTTGACATATAATTTTTTGGGGTACTTATTGGTTACAATAATTTACATGAACAAATTACATAAATTACAGGATGAAAACAGCATTCATTTTTTTCAGTTTAGTATTGTGTATTTCTATAGTTCATGCACAATCGAATCTATTAACACAAGTAGGAACTGGACAGTTATACCTTAAAACACAATCTAATGAATTTGATGGTTCACCTTTTTTAATTGAAAATCCTGTTTTAGGAAATGTGAAATTATCTTTTGGTAAAACTTACGATAACCTTCAATTGCTTTTTGATGCATATAATAATCGAGTGTATTATTTTGAAAAAGATTCAATTTATCAACTGATTGATGTTGTGGTTGAATTTTCATTGATTGAAAAAAATGTAACTCGCCAATTTAAACGAATACCTGCTGATGTAAAATTATTGGATGGAAAATTTGTTGAAGTACTTACAGAAGGTAAAATTACAATTGTACATTACCACAGCAAAAAACTTGAAGAATCGGCTGTATATGGTGGTACTGCCAAAAAATCAATGATAGATTTAAAAGAAACCTATTTTATTTCAAATGGCAAATGGAAAGTAGCACATTATGGATTATCCAATTTAAATGAACTTACATCAGATCAACAAACTGCGCTGCAAGCATTTTTGGATAAAGAAAAACTAAACGTAAAAAAAGAAAAAGGCTTTATTGCTGCAATTCAATATTACAATAGTTTATTTCAATAATCTTTTTATTATGATAAAGTTTAAGTCGCCCCAATTATTTATGACGATGATAGGATGTAAGCCCAAGGGTAGACATACCGAACAACATGATATATTTTTTGGTATTGGCGATACAATTGCCGACCTGTTACCCGAAATTTATTTATTTTGGCCCGAAACAAAAAAGAAACTCCATTTAGATGCATGGCGTGCAGTTACACAAGTAAACGGCCATCAAATTAAATTGGTAAAAAGAAAAACTCGACAAGTTAGCGAGCAAGGTAATTTGCACTTATATTTCATCAATCTTGGAGGTTATGTACCGGGCGTATTTGATGAATTACATTTTAAAATCCTAGTGGTAGCCAATGATATTAGTTCAGCCATAAGTGCCGCTAAACAATCAGTATTTTATCAATCTACCGGTTTTAAAGGCGCTCCATCTCATGTAGATGATAAGTATGGATTAGATGTTGATGAATTATATAATGTTGAAGATTTACTTTCACCCGAAATCACCCATCAGTATTTCATACAAATAAAACCGCTGAAAAAGCAAACTCAAGAAGATGAAATTCATTTAGGGTATATGACACCGGATAAATTAAAATAAAAAAATAAGCCGAAATGAACTTAGTTCAAATCGGCTTATTTCTTCAGAATGGATTTTTTCGTAATTAGAACCGAAAAAGTTGGATAGCGAAGCTTACGTAAAGTGTAAAACCTCTTTGGCTTTTCTTTGAATATTGGTATCTAACAGTTCTTAAATATGGCTTTCGATATAGATTTTATTACGCATAATGATCGTTGTAACTATGCTTTCCTTAATGCAAGTAGCGCCAAACGATAATCATGCATGTATATTATTTATAGAACTGCTGAGATAAAAAATTCGATTTTATAATAAAGCCATCAGCACCATTTACGAGTTGATAGCGGTTGTTAATTGCCCAGATATCTGGATTAGAAACATGTTTTTCGTCGTATGGTCTTGCCATATCAATTTCAGAAATTAAATTACCTGCATCATCAAAAGTTCTGCTCACTATTCTGTAAGTAAAATGCCATGGATTTAATACATCGTGAGGTTCGTTTGGACCATAAGCGCCATTGTATCCTTCAAAAATTAATTCGTTAACAAATTGATCACCAGGTTGTAATAAATCAGTAATTTCTATTCTTTTATTCATTAAAGGATCTTCGTAGATAATATCGCTATCCCAAACTTTATTCCCATTAAGTGAAATAACCAATCTGTTATCAACATGTTCTACGATAACCCAATATTGTTTTTTCATGATGCTGTAAAAATTAAATGTTGCCTACTCTTTTTGGTTTTCGGCTTTCCCCTGTTAGCTAGTAATGCTGTTATTTAAAGTACAATTATAAAGATAAAATTGCATATTAAATAGATTGCTTTTCATCTCTTTGAAAACAAAGCTATCATTAATTATTTACTGGAATTCGTAATCGCTATATGATTTTGGGTAATTTTTGATATGATTTTCATCAGCAGCAAAAAGAAGTTCATCAACTAGCTTAATAATCAATGCCAATAAGGCTTTCAACAATTTGGATTAAAAATTCACCACCCTAAAAACCATGGATTTTATTTACATAATGATCGATTAATATTATGTTCTATTTAAACTTTCTCTTTTTTATGAAATAATATTCGATAAATCAAATAAACCAATACCAATGTTAAGATCAATTTACCAATCCAACTAAAATGCATGATTTCCTTAACAGAAAGTGCTTCTAAAATTAATGCAGGAACTTTTCCAACAGCACTCGACCAAGAAAATTGTAATAAAGAAATTTTTCCTGCGCTTGCCGCTACAGTAACCAAGCCTGAAGGAATGAAAGGCATCATACGCATGGATATAACAAGATAAATTGCTTTTCTGCCGGATGCATTTCTTAAAGCAGATAACCAACGAAATTTATCTAAAGCCTTTGGATTAAATTGTTGTATTCCTTTTCTATACAATATAAATGCAATGATTGCGCCAATACATTCTCCTGCATATGATATAGCAGTACCTTTCCAAAAACCAAAAAACAAAATATTAGCTGCTGTAACAAAATAACTGGGCAAAATTCCAATAACTGCAATGGCAATACTGATTAATATACTTATAACCACTGCAATTTCTGGATAGGAATTGAATAGCTCTATTAAATACTCTTTGAACATATTTTAAGTTCGCTGCTATTTTAAAAGCACAATGTCGTATTTAATTGTGAAAGCACATTTTACTTGCGTTTAAATAGCCTTCTAATTTTAAGAGTTACTTTAATTTTATACGACTTAAAAAAAATTATAATTTGTAACCCTCAATAAATTGTTTAATTTGTAGTAGCCAAAATTAAATTCACTCTAAACAGCCAATATGAGAAATATTTACTTATTCGTTTTCATTTGCTTGAGTGCCCTAATTTCTACTTCAACATATAGTCAGAGTTGTTGCCCGGATTTCAGTTTTAGAAGCAACACAAATATTATTACCTGTAATATTTCTGATAGATGCCAAGGTCCAAACGGAAGTGTGGGACCTAATTTATATGCCTGTAAAAATAGTAGTATAAGGTATTATGCATATCCTAATTTGCCAGGATATACTTATAGTTGGACAGTTGTTGGAGGAACACCTACTTCTTTTACTGGTAATCCAATTATGGTAAATTGGGGTAATGGCTCGCAGGGTACAATTGAAGTAATTATTTCAAATGGTTCTGGTACTTGTAGAGACACAATTTCACAAACTTATTGTTTATTAACCCCACCTACAGCAGCATTTAATTTTACACCATTAACTAATATTTGTCCTTCAACATCCGTTGCCTTCAATAATACATCAACGGGTGCAAATACTTTTTACTGGAATTTTGGAGATGGCACTTCCTCTACCGCTACCAGTCCTTCTCATCAATATACTAATCCGGGCACTTATACAGTTACCCTCACCATTTCAAATATTGTAAATGGCGAAAAATGTGGTTGCAGTGCTGTAGCTACCTCTACCATTACTGTAAGTGCAGGAACTGTTCCCGTTATTGAAAAATATTGTAAACAAATGCTTTGCCCGGGTGATACGGCTACATATTGTGTTCAAAGTACTTGTCCGCCTTACAATTGGACAGTAAATGGCGGCACCATTGTAGGGCCTTTCAATCAACAATGTGTAACCGTACAATGGAATACGCCTCCAGCCAATTATCCTACATCCGTTACTGTTACTACCGGAACCTGTTCGGGACAATGTAGCAGTACCGCAACTTTAGAAGTGCCGGTTTTATACAATAATATTCCTATTTCTGGAGCAACAGTTGTTTGTCAAAATGCCACACAATCCTATACACTACCTGCTTTACCGGGTACATTTTATAGTTGGTCGGTAAGCTCGGGTGGAATTATTTCGGGTAACGTAGATTCTAATAGCACCAACTTTAATGTACAATGGATTGGCCCTGTGGGAAGCACCGAAACCATCACTTGTAATTATTCTAATCCAATTAGTGGGTGCAGTGGAACATCTGTTTTAACAGTAAACATTAAACCACGTTTTACCTTAACCGGTATTACACCTTTATGTACGGGAAATATAGGTTTTTATCAAGTGCAACCTGCCGGAGCAGCTAATTGGACGGTAACACCTAATACAGGATTAACACCTACTGGTCCTTATCTTAATACGCCCGGATTCTCAATTACATGGAATCAACCGGGTACTTATTTATTCAGTGCAGTACCCGT
>JBMOEQ010000028.1:0-22084 GCA_049314655.1 Ferruginibacter sp.
AATAATCATAACAAACCATCGTTGTAAAAGCCAATGCAATCAAAATATTTTTTTCTTCCCTAATAGTAGTAATTCTATACATCAATTCAAACGAAACACCTGCAATGTTTTGTACAGCTAATTCAATAGTGAATTGATCTCCATAAAATGCTTCTTTCTTAAAAGATACAAAAAGATCTTTCATTATTAATCCTACTCCGCCGGCATTAAGTTCGCTGAAACCCGCTTGTGTAAGCCATTGTACCCTTGCTTCATGAAGTATAGATACAAACGCATCATTGCCTACATGGTTGCCATAATTGATGTCGGCAATTCTTACAGGAATTTGAATTGAAGCAATGTTTTTTTCAGGAAATACGATAGGCGGGATGGGCATTTTTTGATTAAAGATAAGTAGCATATTTAAACAAAGCGCACTTCACTTTAATCTACTTAAAAAGTAGTTTTATTCTTGTACAACATTGCTCAATTCTACAATGTTCATAAAGTTTTGTGGGGTAGACGTAATTTCGGCGTTCAGCATTTTCTCTTTCCAATGCTTTAACTTTTGCTTCCATGTTCCACTTTCACGAATGATGATATCTAAATATTCTTCACTTTTTGAATCGCTATTCAATAACCCAATGATAGAAGAAAATTTAGACGAAACTCTTACAACAGAACCATCTGGCCCGGTAATTTGAATATAGGTTCCGGGTGTTTCTGTTCTTCCAAAATCGGCAGGTTGTTGAATGGTAGGGTCGGTAAGTAATGCCGGAGTTTTTTCTGATGGATCGGCAGATAATGCAATAATCGTTTCTTCAGCAACAAAATCGATTACATGTGGTGAAGTAGCAGGTATAATATTGTTCGCTTCCAACCCTACTTTTTTTATTTTTGTGGATTGCAAGTCGAGTGTATTATCTGTTGTGTTTGATGGTTGTTGATTTAATTGAATTGCAGATTTGGGTTGATCAATTGTGGGTTTCGTTTGTGCTACATAAGGTGTGCTTGTTTTGGGAGATTGAAGTAACCAAAAAAGCGATAATCCCAACAAAGTGAACATACCTGCTGCTACTGCAATCCTAAAGTATAATCGCCTGTTTTTCTGCGGAATTGTAATATCGGAATGTGGTGCGATATCATTAGACTGATTCAACCTGCTTTCAATTTGTTCCCAAATATTTTCTGGTGCTACTGCTTCATATTGTTGAAGTTGGGTAAAACTATTTTTATCTAAATCATCGGCAATACTTTCCCACAAGCCTTCCGGTGGCGGAACACTGTGGTGCTGTAGTTTATTTTGCCAATGGTTTAACATATCATGTACTAATTCAAGTATAGTTTTTGTTCGATCATTTTTTTTAAAATACCTTTTGCTCGGGCCAACTGCGATTTACTGGTGCCCTCACTAATGCCCAATATTTCTCCAATTTCTTTGTGGGTAAATCCTTCTATGATATACATGTTAAAAATCTGTCGGTAACCCGGACTTAACTGTTGAATCATAGCTATAACATCTTTCTCTGCTAATGCGTCTACTGCCGAAAAACCACTGTCTTCAATTTGCAATTCTTCTGTATCGGAATGCACGGCAATGCGCATCTTTTTTCTAAAATGTTCTATAGAAGTGTTTACAAATATTCTTCTTATCCAACCTTCAAAAGATCCTTCTCCTCTATATTTTTCTATATTTCTATACACTTTTACAAAGCCTTCTTGCAATAAGTCTCTAGCATCTTCTGCATTGTTACTATAGCGCAAGCAAACGGCATACATTTTTGCCGAATATCTATTATAAAGCAATTCCTGCATCTTACGGTTATCACTTAAGCACCCGTTGATGAGCTCTTTCTCCGATATAGTAAAATTGTCTGCTGACAAGGTCTGTTAGGAAGGTTTAAAGCGGTTTTATTTAGTAATAAGGGTAGAATTCAAAAAAACAATCAACTTATCCATTGCTTTTCTTCGATGGCTAAATTGATTTTTTTCAATTTTATCCATTGCTGCAAATGTTTTATCGCTGCCGTTTGGTATAAAGACGGGGTCGTAACCAAAACCGTTGCGTCCGGTTGGAGAATTTATAATTTGACCTTCACAAATGCCTTCAAAGAAATAGTTTTTTTGATTCATTATCAATGAAATAACCGTTCTAAAGCGAGCATTTTTATTTGTATGCGGTTGTAATTCGGTGATTAGTTTTTGAATATTATCTTCAAAAGACCTTTGTTCGCCTGCATATCGTGCACTATGTACACCCGGGGCACCATTTAAGGCATCTACTTCTAGTCCGGTATCTTCACTAAAACAATTTTTTTGGGTAAGTTGGTGAATGGTTGATGACTTTTCTAATGCATTGGCTTCTAGGGTATCGTGAGGTTCTGGAATATCAATATCAATTCCGGCTTCTTTTAAAGTAATGATACTAAAGCGGTTGCCTAATATTAAACGAATCTCGTCTACTTTGTTGGCATTATTTGTAGCAAAAATGAGTGTTTCCATTTTTAAATTGAAAATAGCGTTTTAAGACAATTCCAAAGCTTCATTTTCTCGGCTTTATCTTGTTGTAAGATAGAAAGTTCCGGAGCGCAGAGGTAGGTTTGGTTATTGTATGCTTGTAATTGATACGTTGGAAAACTCATGGGCAATTCAATGTCGGCCGGTTTTGTTCCAAATTGTATTATCGTATTTGCAAAAATATCTTTACCAATTGCCGTGTAATTAAATTTCGGCTGTTGCTGGAGATTGATAATGGCAACATCGTTCATGGTAAGTTTACAAGCCGTTAAAATACCTAATAAAAATGTCAATTCTTCATCTGGCATATATAAGGAATCCGCATTTTTAACCAGAATTAGTACTTGCTTGTCATTATTTCCTAAAAAAGTCAATGTAGCTTCTGAAGTGTTTTCACGAACCTGCTTTTCCGATTTGCAATCAATCAGCGAATTTTTAAACATTTCCTGTATCACTATTGCAGGAAGTTGAATATTATCTAAACTCATGAATACAACAATTTACTCAATGCTTTTTTTGTTTCTTTGCTGTAAAATTAAGGATTATGGTAGCGAATGTAGACTTTAAAATTACTAAGGTATTAAGGAGCAAATTGGAGGACATCAATTTGCATAATATTCCCTTCGGCCGTCAATTTTCGGATCACATGTTAGAAGTTGATTTTGAAAATGGGAAATGGGGAACACCCGAAATTAAACCTTACCAAGCTTTACAATTAGAGCCATCTTTAGCGGCTTTACATTATGGACAAGCCATTTTTGAAGGAATTAAAGCGTATAAAGACCCTGCTGGCAATCCACGTATTTTTAGGGCCTACGATAACTTTAAGCGATTTAATATATCCGCTGTTCGTATGCAAATGCCCGAAGTACCGGAAGAAATTTTTATGGATGGCTTAAAAAAGCTTATTGATATTGATCGCGATTGGATTCCGGCTTTCGAAAACCATGCATTATACATCCGCCCTTTTATGATCAGTAGCGACTTAGCTATTGGAGTAAGGCCTAGTGATAAGTATAAATTCATGATTATATTAAGTCCTACCGGACCTTATTACGCAACTCCAATGCGTATCCACGTAGAAGAAAAGTATGTACGTGCAGTAGATGGCGGAATAGGATACGCAAAAGCTGCCGGTAATTATGGCGGAGCATTGTATCCATCAGCCGAAGCACATAAAAGAGGATTTGATCAAGTTTTGTGGATGGATGCACATGAGCATAAATATGTGCAAGAGTGTGGTACAATGAATGTGTTTTTTGTTATAGGAAATACAGCGGTTACTCCTGGATTAGAATCGGGAACTATTTTAGCCGGTGTAACTCGAGACAGCACTATTACTTTACTTAAAGAAATGGGCTTATCTGTTGAAGAAAGAGATATTACGATCAACGAAATCATCGAATCGTACCAGGCAGGAAACCTAAAAGAAATATTTGGTACTGGCACTGCGGCAACTATTTCTATGATTAAAGAATTGAATTATAAGGGCATGGCCATGACTTTTGATTTGTCTACTTGGACAGTTGCGCCGGGAGTTAAAAAAAGAATGGATGACATTAAGTACGGTTTAATACCGGATAATCACCAGTGGATGGTAAAAATTTAATTCCTAAAAAATTGCATAAATCATTGATAGTCTGCTTAAAACGGCAGACTATTTTTTAAATATTCACGCGGCCGAAAAAAAAGAGTTATTAATTTTTCATTTTTAATTCATAATTCCTACCTTTGCCGTCCTAAAAATAAAGGGTTTACAATGCCTACAATTCAACAGTTAGTAAGAAAAGGACGAGAAATTATAAAAGCGAAAAGCAAGTCTAGAGCGTTGGATGCATGTCCTCAACGTCGTGGTGTTTGCACAAGGGTATATACTACCACCCCAAAGAAGCCAAACTCTGCATTGCGCAAAGTGGCTAAAGTTCGTTTAACGAACAAAATTGAGGTGATTGCTTATATTCCAGGTGAAGGACACAATTTGCAAGAGCACTCCATTGTTTTGATACGTGGTGGAAGGGTAAAAGATTTACCGGGTGTACGTTACCATATCGTAAGAGGTAGCCTAGATACTGCAGGTGTTAAAGATCGTAAGCAAAGCCGCAGTAAATACGGTACCAAAAGAGAAAAAGCTAAAAAATAATTCATCAATAGATTGGTGAATGAATTCACTAGTCAGTAAAATATACTACCATGCGTAAAGCGCAAGCCAAAAAATTACCATTAGCACCAGATCCTAAGTTTAACGATAAACTTGTATCTCGTTTTGTGAACAATTTAATGTGGGAAGGAAAGAAAAGTGGTGCTTTCACTATTTTCTACGAAGCATTAGAAAGAGTTACCAAAATCACCGGTGAAAATGGTTATGATGTTTGGAAAAAAGCATTAACCAACATTACTCCAGGAGTTGAAGTACGTAGCCGTCGTATTGGTGGTGCTACTTTTCAAATTCCATCTGAAGTTCGTCCGGATAGAAAAATTTCTTTAAGCATCAAATGGATGATTCGTTACAGCCGCGAAAGAAACGGTCGTAGCATGGCAGAAAAATTAGCCAATGAAATCGTTGCAGCAAGCAAAGGTGAAGGTGCAGCATTCAAAAAGAAAGAAGATACCCACCGTATGGCTGAAGCTAATAAAGCTTTCGCTCACTTTAGGGTTTAATCAATAGCATTCAAAAAAAGCCGTTCCAATTGGAACGGCTTTTTTTGTTTAAAGTATTTCCTGTAAATACTATTATGCCATTTTTTATAGTTTTATAAGTACTTGATTTTGTTCGGCTTTAAAAAAAGAAGTATATTTAATAGTCATTTGCGGCGTTTAAAAACAAGCCATATGTAGCTGCAATTTTAAATTACCAAGATGAAGCTACCTGCCTTCATATGGATTTTATTAATGTCTTGCCTTTGCTCAAATGCGCAGTATGCCGTTAATGGAAATATCAGCAACGAGTATTCAGAAAAACTTAAAGATGTACGTTTAGTTGTAAAATCTACCCAACAGGTTTTTAGAACAGACAGCTACGGCATATTTAGAGTGGTGATTCCCCAAATGCACGACACATTATTGATTTCACTTAAAGGATACGAACCCTTGCGGTTAAAAATTGCCTGCTCGGATGATTATGTAGAGTTGAAATTAAAAATGCTGCCCTCTGAAGCCAGTTTACGTAAAAACCGTTTAGCAAGTTTAATAAAAGGGAAAAATGCCAAAAATTTAAATTGGACGGTAGGCAATGAATCTTATTCGGCCTTAATTGAAAACCCGGTGGTGCCGGTTCAAGACCTTCCGGTAGTGTCTTTTTCTGCTAATAACAATGTTGCATCCTATAGTAATGTTCGTAGATTTTTAAACATGGATGAATTGGTGCCTCCCGATGCATTACGTATTGAAGAGGTAATGAATTATTTTAATTTTTTGTATAAAGAGCCGCCCCCTAATCAAACTTTTGCCGGACAATCGTTACTAACTACCTGCCCTTGGAATCCTTTGAAATATTTGTTGTGGGTAAATGCCAGTGCAAGAAAGGTAGACATGAGTAAATCGCCTCCCAATAATATTGTTTTGCTTATCGACAATTCGGGCTCTATGGATAAACCCAACAAAATTGGTTTACTCAAAACGGGCATTAAGCAAATGGTAAACCAACTGCGTGCTATAGACACAATATCTGTAGTGGCTTATGGCTCTACTGTAAGTGTATTAATAGAAGGCGCATCGGGAAACGACAAGCAAAAAATTATCGCTGCAATTGAAAAGCTGCAACCATCGGGCCCAACACCCGGTGCAGAAGGTATTGTAGAGGCATATAGAGTTGTAAATAAAAATTTAATTCCTGGTGGAAACAACCGAATTATATTGGCTTCGGATGGCGATTTCAACGTAGGTGTTACTACAGAAAAACAATTAGAAGAACTGATCGACAATCAAAAAAAGCAAGGCGTTTACCTTACTTGCTTAGGTGTAGGTATGGGTAATTATAAAGATTCTAAATTGTCGATTTTAGCGTATAAAGGCAATGGCAATTTTTCGTACATCGACAATGATTTAGAAGCCGAAAAGGTACTGGTAACCGAAATGTCGCAAACCTTATTTTCTGTTGCAGGAAATGTACACTTAGTGGCTAATTTTAATCCACTTTTAGTAAAAGATTATCGCTTAATTGGGTATGATAATAATAAGGCGGCGTTGGCCGATACTGCCAGTAGATTGTTGGGTGGAGAAATAGGATCGGGGCATTCATTAGCGGCAGTTTTTGAATTAACCTTGCAGCCCGATGGTTTACAAAATAGAAAAGTAATTGCCGATATGCGGGTAAATTATCAACTACCTAATTCAAAGAAGCAAGCATTTATTAGTTTTAATTGTCCTAATAGTTTAACCCCGCTAGCTTTTGCAGATAGTAATTATAAAAGAGCCGTAACATTGTTAATGTTTAGCATGAAACTCAAATCATCTGAATGTATGGCGCATTACAGTTGGAAAGAAATACAAACAATGGCGCATTTGAATTTTAAAGAAAGTCGCAATTATTTATACCACGAATTTTCGGGTTTGGTAGATCTTGCAAAAAAAATATACAACAGTAGAAAGGGTAGAAAGGAATTACGAGGCGATTAACCCTTATTGAATGAATATTTAGTCCCTTTAAATTTATACAATTGATTGTCAATGTAGTTTTAAATGAGAAACTGCATGTATTTTAAATCATTTTTTAAAGGGTGTTAAAAATTCGATTATTCTAATCTTTTCCACTGGCAACTGTAGAACCGTATAGATATTTGTAATTCCAAAAAATGCCATTACCTTTGCGCCGCCAAAGGATTAGACAGGATATTGCATCCATAGGTTTTCGTCTTCTTCCATTTGGCATTTTATGAGAGTATAATTAATCATATCAACCAGTCCCAAACGCATCAAATTTTTTGCGGGATTCTTCGGGACGAGCTATGCTCAATAGTAATTAAAAGTACAAGAGTGCGACGCCAATGAAGCTGATTAAAGCTAAAATGCCGGGCACAAAAAATAAAGAACAATTTTTTTTAAAACTTCCTTTGTTGGCAAACCATTGCTGCAAAGGGCAAAAACAACAAAATGGCAGATTTACGTTTTCAACGAAACTTTGGTATTGCCGCTCACATTGATGCAGGTAAAACCACAACTACCGAGCGTATCTTGCGCTACACCGGTATGATTCACAAGATTGGTGAAGTGCATGATGGTGCAGCTACTACCGATTGGATGGAACAAGAAAAAGAAAGAGGTATTACCATTACATCGGCAGCGGTAAGTTGCCAGTGGAATTTTCCAACTGTATTGGGTAAAGCAACTCCAGATACAAAAAAATATTCTTTCAACATTATTGATACTCCAGGTCACGTGGATTTTACTGTAGAAGTAGAACGTTCTATGCGTGTATTGGATGGTTTGATCGCTTTATTTAGTGCAGTTGATGGTGTAGAACCACAATCTGAAACTGTATGGCGTCAAGCAAACCGTTATGGTGTTCCACGTATTGGTTTCGTAAATAAAATGGACCGTGCCGGAGCCGATTTCTTAATGGTGGTTAAGCAAGTTAAGGACATGTTGGGTTCTAATGCAGTTCCTTTACAGTTACCAATTGGTGCTGAAGACAACTTTACCGGTGTGGTAGATTTGATTAAAATGAAAGGTATCATTTGGCATATGGAAACAGAAGGAATGACTTTTGATGAAATTGCTATTCCAGATGATATGCTTGATGATGCAAACGAGTGGAGAGCGCATTTAGTAGAAGCTGTTGCTGAATACGATGATAATTTAATGGAGAAATTCTTTGATGATCCTGCAAGTATTTCTGAAAATGAAATTCATGAAGCCATTCGTAAAGCAACGATCGATTTAAGTATCGTGCCTATGATGTGTGGTTCATCATTTAAAAATAAAGGTGTACAAACTGCATTAGATGCGGTATGTCGTTACTTGCCTTCTCCAATCGATATTCCAGATACAGTAGGTGTTAACCCAGATTCTGGTGAAGAAGAAACACGTAAACCAGATCCAAAAGCACCTTTTGCAGCTTTGGCCTTTAAAATTATGACCGATCCTTTCGTAGGTCGTTTGGCGTTCTTCCGTTGCTATTCTGGTCACTTAGATGCAGGTAGTTATGTATTGAACGTACGTAGTGGTAAAAAAGAGCGTATCAGTCGTATCATGAAAATGTTTGCGAACAAGCAAAATCCGGTAGATTTTATTGAAGCTGGAGATATCGCTGCTGCAGTAGGATTTAAAGAAATTAAAACCGGGGATACACTTTGTGATGAAAACCATCCAATTACTTTGGAGAATATGTTCATTCCAGAGCCGGTAATTGCTGTGGCTGTAGAACCAAAAACACAAGCCGACGTTGATAAAATGGGTATGGCTATTGCTAAATTGGTAGAAGAAGATCCTACGCTTCGTGTAAATACTGATGAAGATACCGGACAAACTATTCTTCGTGGAATGGGTGAGTTGCATTTGGAAATCATCATCGACCGTATGCGTCGCGAATTTAAAGTAGAAGTTAACCAAGGAGCACCTCAGGTTGCTTATAAAGAATCATTTGGTATTACTATTCCTCACCGTGAAGTTTTGAAAAAGCAATCGGGTGGTCGTGGTAAATTCGCCGATATTCAATTCGATTTAGGTCCTGCTGATGAAGAATGGTTGAAAGCAAATGAAGGCAAGCATTTCCAATTTGTAAATGATTTGTTTGGTGGATCTATTCCAAAAGAATTTGTTCCTGCTATCATCAAAGGTTTTGAAACAAGTATGACAACAGGTGTTTTAGCAGGTTATCCTGTTAACAACATGAAAGTGCGTGTACACGATGGTAGTTACCATGATGTGGATTCTGATGCAATGAGTTTTGAATTGTGTGCTAAATCTGCATTCCGTGAAGCTGGTCGTAAAGCAAAACCAACTTTATTAGAACCTATCATGAAAGTGGAAGTGTTAACACCAGATCAATACATGGGAGATGTTACCGGTGACTTAAACCGTCGTCGTGGTATCCTTGAAGGAATGGATAGCCGTAATAATTTACAAGTTATTAAAGCTAAAGTTCCATTGAGTGAAATGTTTGGATACGTAACGCAATTGCGTTCATTGTCTTCCGGACGTGCCTCATCAACTATGGAATTTAGTCATTACAATCCAGCACCAAACAACATCGCTGAAGAAGTAATCGCTAAACAAAAAGGTAAATTGAAATCAGAAGACTAATCGCTTCATTTCTTTTATTATAGTTCAACAGGTCTGCCAAAAGCAGGCCTGTTGTATTTTAGCGTGTACTTTTATGTGTAACTGCAGTAAAATTATTTCGTGAAGGGTTTATTCCCATTTAGTTACAAAAATTACGCCTTCACAAAATTTTATAATTTGGTTTATCATGAATGGCATAGTTTTAGACCATACATAAAAAAATACTACATGAAAAAAAACATAAGCTTAATTGTTATAACACTTCAGTTGCTTGCGCTTACAAGTTTTGCTCAAAAAAGTAAAGTAACCATTGATCAAGAAAATTTTTTCCGTTTTGGAGCTAAAGCAGGGGTTAATGCCAATAAGTTAACGGGGCAATCGTATAAAGCAGGCTTTAATTACAATTACCAATTGGGTGGTTTTCTACAATTCAATTTTAGTAATCGTTTTGGCATACAACCTGAAGTAAATTTTGTACAAACTTCAACGGAGTTTACCAACGATATTACCGATGTTTATGACGATTTATTTAGAGATGGCACGCAAAAAAAAGCCAAATTGAATTACTTAGAAATTCCAGTTTTACTGAATATTAACGTGGGTGTAAGCAAACATGTGAAATTGCAAGTTGGGCCTAGTTATGGTTTTTTGATGAAACAATCCGTTGATAGTTTACTTAACCCTAAATCGTTATACAAAAATGGCGAATGGGCTGCAATTGGTGGATTATGGGTTCAATTACCCCTAATTAATTTTGGTGCTAGGTATAAATTAGGCTTAACCGATATTAATGGTATTGATAACCAACAAAAATGGAAAAGTCAATCTATACAAGTTTTTGTGGGAATAACACTGTAGATATTAGATGAAAAAAGCATACCAACAGGAACTTCAGCAATGAGGTTCCTGTTTACTTTTAGGGCATAATCATTTTTTATGCTTTTAAACATTTCACTTAATCATCTGCTATTTATTGATATAGAAACCGTGCCGGT
Organism: Ferruginibacter sp.; assembly: GCA_049314655.1. Lineage (GTDB taxonomy): Bacteria > Bacteroidota > Bacteroidia > Chitinophagales > Chitinophagaceae > Ferruginibacter. The sequence goes on from JBMOEQ010000028.1 coordinate 10,710, forward strand.
GCAACCCAAATTCAATCAGTTGACAGAAACATGGCAACAATTATGGATAGAAAAAGCACAGAAAATTTGTCCGGATAATGTTACTATAGGCGAGTTTTATGAGCAAAGGGCAGGCGTGATGGCCGAGTTTTCTAAAGTGGTATGTATTAGCACTGGTTATTTTATTTTAAATGATGCAAAGCGGAAATTAGTGATAAAAAGCTATCAATCAGAAGATGAAACCGTTTTGTTGAAGCAATTTATAAACGGCTTAGAGTTGATACAATCCATTCACAATCAATGGGTATTTGCCGGTCATAATATAAAAGAATTCGATATTCCATTTATTTGTCGAAGGTTATTGGCCAATGGCATAAGCATTCCTCCGATCCTTAATTTTCAAAGTAAAAAACCATGGGAAACCACCATCATCGATACTTTTCAGCTTTGGCGCTTTGGCGATTATAAAAATTATACTTCATTGGCGTTGTTGGCAAAAGTAATGGGCATATCATCTCCAAAAGATGATATGGATGGGAGTAAAGTTTCAATGGTCTTTTGGGAACAACGTGATTATAATAGAATTAAGGCCTATTGTGAGCGGGATGTTTTTGCCGTTGCTCAAATTATATTAAGATTTATGGGTATGCCTATTTTAACCGATGAGTTGATGGCGATGGATAATTAGGGAAAGAAATATGCTCAAAACGACTTTTTTGTACTAAACTATGAAGTGCTTCGTATGAATAATCTTAAAATTTTTGCCTCAAAAAGCAAGAAATATGCACTTTTTTTCATTTTCCAGAAAAATCTTTGCCAATTCCCTTTGTGATTTCATTTATGCCCCTTACCTTTGCACTCCAAATCAAAAAACGGAAGTTTAAAGATCTTTGCATATGTCACAACGAATCAGAATCAAATTACAGTCTTACGATCACAATTTAGTTGACAAATCAGCTGAAAAAATCGTGAAAACGGTACGTAGTACCGGAGCAGTAGTAACAGGACCCATTCCTTTACCAACACACAAAAAGATCTTCACTGTTTTGCGTTCACCTCACGTTAACAAGAAAGCACGTGAGCAGTTTCAATTGTGTACTCATAAGCGTTTATTAGACATTTACACTAGCAGTAGTCGTACAGTTGATGCGTTAAGCAAACTAGATCTACCAAGTGGTGTAGACGTTGAAATTAAGGCCTGATGAACCTCCCGAACGGTCGGGAAGGCAAAAGGTTAGTTCTTAAATAAAATATTGAACATCCATGTACGTCATAAGACGGACCGCTGGATATAAAAATAGATACAATGAAAAGTATTATTGGAAAGAAAATTGGCATGACCAGTATCTTTGATGCAGCCGGTAAACAAACGGCCGTTACCATCATTGAAGCAGGACCGTGCGTAGTTACCCAAAAGAAAACCGTTGAGACAGACGGTTACAATGCCCTTCAGATAGCATTTGGCGACAAGAAAGAAAAGCATTCTACAAAAGCTGAAGTTAATCACTTCGCCAAGGCTCAAACATCTCCCAAAAAAGTAGTACAAGAAATACGCGATAGCGAAATGACCCAGTCATTAGGTGAAACCATCACTGTTGACATCTTTGCCGAAGGCGATAGTGTTGAAGTAGTGGGTACATCTAAAGGAAAAGGTTTCCAAGGTGTTGTAAAACGTCATGGCTTTAGTGGTGTTGGTGAGGCTTCTCACGGACAGCATGATCGTCAGCGTGCACCAGGTTCTATTGGTAACTCATCTGATGCATCACGTGTATTCAAAGGAATGCGCATGGCAGGAAGAATGGGACAAGATAGAGTGAAAATGAAAGGTCTGAAAGTAATGAAGATTTTCTCTGAGAAAAACTACATTTTGATCAGCGGTTCTGTACCAGGTCATAACGGATCAATCGTTCTTATTCAAAAATAATTTGTGCGCTCAACAATCAACGTATTGTTGTAAAAAATAAATAGAATCATCATGCAAGTAGATATTTTAAATATACAGGGTGCGAAAACTGGCAGAACAATTGAACTGCCGGAAGATATTTTCGGAGCTGAGCCTAATAACCACGTTATTTATTTAGCGGTTAAACAATACCTCGCTGCTCAACGTCAAGGTACGCACAAAGTAAAAACCAGAGCCGAAGTTCAAGGTGCTTCTAGAAAGTTGCACAAGCAAAAAGGTACTGGTGGCGCTCGTAAGGGTAACTTACGTAACCCATTGTATAAAGGTGGTGGTACTATTTTTGGACCAAAACCTCATGGTTATGATTTTAAATTAAATCGTAAAGTAAAAGATTTGGCTAAAATCAGTGCATTAAGCTACAAGGCAAAAGAAAATGCAATATTAGTAGTAGAAGATGTTACTATGGATACGCCAAAATCAAAACAATTTGCAGGCATTTTGAAAAACTTGCAATTGAGCGATAAAAAAACTTTGTTTGTTATTCCAGAATACAATGAGAATGTTTACTTAAGCTTAAGAAACATTACCGGTGTTCAAGGATGCCCAATCAGCGATGTAAATACATACGATATTGTTAATGCAAACGTGTTGGTGTTTACTGAAAGTGTTGCAAAAATTTTCAGCGAAGAAGAAGTAGCTGAAGCATAAAAAATAATGTGATAAAGGTCTAGTTGCTTATCACATATCATTAAGACTAGATTTAAATAAGATCATCAATTTAAGTGTATGAAACTTTCTGAAGTATTAATAAAGCCGATTTTATCTGAAAAGGTGAATAAACAAACCGAAAAGATGAACCGCTATGCTTTCGTGGTAAGCCGTAAGGCCAACAAACTCGAAATTAAAAAAGCAGTAGAATCTTTCTACGGCGTTCAGGTAAAAGATGTAAACACTGCAGTTATGCCTGGTAAAGCTAAAATGCGTAATACTAAAGCTGGTTTATTAGTTGGTCGCAAGCCTGCTAAAAAGAAAGCTTTTGTTACATTGGCTGATGGCGAAAATATCGATCTATACGGTACAACTGCTTAATAAAAAATAGTATTAACGAATGGCATCAACTGCCGCTAAAGTTGAATAAAATAAAATAACAATGGCACTTAGAAAATACAAACCCACTACAGCCGGAACTCGTTGGAGGATTGGTAATGCCTATGCAGAAATCACTACTAACGTTCCAGAAAAATCTTTACTTGAAAAAGGTAAAAAAACTGGTGGTCGTAATGTTCAAGGTAGAAGAGCAATGCGTTATATCGGTGGCGGTAACAAAACCATGTACCGTATCATCGATTTCAAAAGAGATAAAAAAGATATTCCAGCTACTGTAAAAAGTATCGAATACGATCCAAACCGTACTGCATTTATCGCTTTATTAAGCTATGCAGATGGTGAAAAACGTTACATCATTGCGCCAAACGGATTACAAGTTGGTGCTACTGTAATCAGTGGAGATAGTGTTGCTCCTGAATTAGGAAATGCATTACAATTGAAATTTATGCCTTTGGGTACTAACGTGCACAACGTAGAAATGCAGCCTGGTCAAGGTGGTAAATTGGTACGTAGCGCAGGAGCAAGTGCACAATTATCGAATAAAGAAGAAAAATACGGTATTCTTAAAATGCCAAGTGGCGAGTTAAGAAAAGTATTAATCAATTGTTACGCAACTGTAGGTGTAGTAAGTAACAGTGATCATAACTTGGAAAGCATGGGTAAAGCCGGCCGTAATCGCTGGAAAGGTATCCGTCCAAGAACAAGAGCTGTAGCTATGAACCCAGTAGATCATCCGATGGGTGGTGGTGAAGGTAGAGCTTCAGGTGGTCACCCACGTAGCCGCACCGGTAAATACGCTAAAGGCGAAATTACACGTACAAGAGGAAAAGGATCAGATAAAATGATCATCCAACGTCGTAACGGAAAGAAATTAAGTAAATAATTCATCATTGTTAAAATAGCTGGTTCATCACTGGCGAATCAACAAAAAAAAATAAAACATGGCTCGTTCGATAAAAAAAGGTCCTTATGTAGATGCCAATTTGGAAGACAAAGTCTTGGCAATTAATGAGGGAAAAAACAAGAAAGGCGTAATCAAAACTTGGAGCCGCCGTTCTACCATCACTCCCGATTTCGTTGGTCATACTTTGGCTGTTCATAACGGAAACAAGTTTATCCCTGTTTATGTTACCGAATTCATGGTAGGTCACAAACTAGGAGAATTTGCACCAACAAGGAACTTCAGAGGTCACTCAAGTAAAAAAATGTAATTAAAAAGTTGATTGTTTAATCTGAAAAGAAAATAAACAGGAAACCAGAAACTTAATAACAATGGAAGCAGTAGCTAAACTTAACAATTATCCAACATCACCACGCAAAATGCGTTTACTGGTTGATTTGATCCGTGGTATGGAAGTAGAAAAGGCATTAGGTGTATTACAATACAGCACTAAACATCCGGCTGTTCCTTTATACAAACTCCTAAAAAGTGCAATCAACAATTGGGAGCAAAAAAATACAGGAGCAAAAGCAGAAGATGCTAAGCTAATTGTAAAAGCCATCATGGTAGATGGTGGTCGCGTAATCAAGCGTATGCGTCCTGCACCTCAGGGTCGTGGATACCGTGTACGTAAGCGTAGCAACCATGTAACTTTAATCGTAGATAGTAAAATTTAATTTTTCAATAGACCGTACAGGATTTCGGTAATCGAAACCGGTACATCAGCAAATTAACAATATGGGTCAGAAAACAAATCCGATTGGTATCAGACTGGGAATCATCCGTGGATGGGACAGCAACTGGTATGCACACAAAAAAGATTTCGGTAAGAAGTTAATTGAAGATAACAAAATCAGAAATTACCTTAATGCTCGTATCAACAAAGGTGGCATATCTAAGATTGTTATTGAGCGTACTTTGAATAAACTCATTGTAACTATCCATACATCAAAACCAGGTATTATCATCGGTAAAGGTGGTGGTGAAGTAGATCGTATCAAAGAAGAGTTGAAAAAACTTACTGGAAAAGAAGATGTTCAAATTAATATTTTGGAAATCCGTCGTCCAGAGTTAGATGCAAATATTGTTGCAGATACCATTGCTCGTCAATTAGAAAATCGTATCAATTTCAAACGTGCCGTAAAGATGGCAATTGCTTCAGCATTACGTATGGGTGCAGAAGGTATTAAAGTTCGTGTTGGTGGTCGTTTGGGTGGTGCTGAAATTGCTCGTAGCGAAGAAATCAAGCAAGGAAGAACTCCATTACATACTTTACGTATGGATATCGACTACGCTAACGTTTTTGCACAAACTGTTTATGGTAAAATCGGTATTAAAGTTTGGATTTGTAAAGGAGAGGTTTTAGCGAAGCGTGATTTGAATCCAAATATTTTAGCTGGTGGTGGTAAAGAAGGCGAAAACCGTTTTGAAGGTCAACGTGGTGGTGAAAGAGGTGATAGAAGAGATGACAGACGCGGTGGCGGCGGTGGTGATAGAAGAGGTGGCGGTGGTGCCGGTGGCAATCGCGGTGGTGGTAGAAGATAATTTAAATTTTATTTGATCCACTGTTATAAACAAGATTGAATTAAGTCATATTAAAGTGTTGGATTCCTGTAAAAAAGTATCTGCACATTAACGAATTAGCAAACTGAATTAAGATGTTACAACCAAAAAGAGCAAAGCATAGGAAAGCGCAAAAAGGCCGTATCAGGGAAACTGCAAAGAGAGGTAATACTATCTCCTTCGGTACCTTCGGATTAAAAGCTTTAGAGCCTATCTGGTTAACCAACAGACAAATCGAAAGTGCTCGTCAGGCAATGACGCGTCATATGAAGAGAGAAGGTAATGTTTGGATCAGAATTTTCCCTGACAAACCAATTACTAAAAAGCCTGCTGAAGTAAGGATGGGTAAAGGTAAAGGTAACCCCGAGTATTGGGCTGCTGTAGTAGAACCAGGTCGTATCATTTTTGAAGCTGATGGTGTGCCTTTACAAGTTGCTAAAGAAGCATTTGAATTGGCTGCTCAAAAACTTCCGATCGCTGTTAAATTTATGGTGAGAAGAGATTATCAAGCATAAACGAAAAGTGAACGCTGTGTGTGCAAATAGTTTCATACAGGATTAACGAAATATCAAATAAGTTATACAATGTCAAAGAAAGCAGATTTTTTAGCAAGCGTCAGTAACCTGGGTTTGGAAGAACTGAAAGCAAAAATTGCTGAAGATGAACTGAGGCTTAAAAAAGTATCATTTGCGCATAGCATTTCACCGCTTGAAAATCCGGTGTCATTAAGATTACTGCGTAAAGATATTGCTAGGTTAAAAACACTATTAAGAAAAAAAGAACTCGGTTTATAATCAAACCATAAATGTTTACAACAATGATCGAAAGAAACTTACGTAAGACCAAAGTTGGAGTTGTTTCCAGTAACAAAATGGACAAGTCTATCACCGTTACTGCAGAAAGAAAGGTAAAGCATCCTCTTTACGGAAAGTTCGTGAAGAAGTCTACCAAATTCCATGCTCATGATGAACAAAATGAGTGCAGTATTGGAGATACCGTAAAAATTATGGAAACTCGTCCTATCAGCAAAACAAAACGCTGGAGAATGGTTGAAGTAATTGAGAAAGTGAAATAATTTATTAAACGCTTTCATTACAGTAATAAATTCAAAAAATTCACTGTCGGGTATGTACCCGCAGGTAACAGCTAAAAGCTAATACAATGATTCAGCAAGAGAGCAGATTAAATGTAGCAGATAACAGTGGAGCCAAAGAGGTTTTATGTATTCGTGTGTTGGGCAACTCCGGACAGGATTATGCTAAAATTGGCGACAAAATTGTCGTTACAGTAAAAGATGCCATGCCTGCAGGTGGTATTAAAAAAGGTACCGTTAGTAAGGCGGTAATTGTTAGAACAAAAAACAAATTGCGTCGTAAAGATGGATCTTATATCCGTTTTGATGACAATGCAGTTGTATTGTTAAACAATTCTGATGAGCCAAGAGGTACACGTATTTTTGGACCAGTAGCTAGAGAATTGCGTGATAAGGGATATATGAAAATTATTTCTCTTGCTCCAGAAGTTCTGTAAGCTGTAAACAGTATAAACTGTTTATCATCCATATTAAAGAAACAAGCAGAGGGTGAACAACCTTAAGCTAAAAGCGATAAATACAATGAGTACAAGATTTAAACCTAAGTTCAACATTAAAAAAGGCGATAACGTAATCGTTATTACCGGTGATGACAAGGATCTCAAAAAGCCACGTAAAGTTCTAGAAGTAATTCTTGAAAAAGGTCGTGTTTTGGTAGAAGGTGTTAACATCGTTACCAAACATACTAAACCAACTTCACAGAATACTAAAGGTGGTATAGTAAAAGTTGAGGCTCCTATCAATATCTCTAATGTAATGCTTTGGGATGCTAAAGCCGGCGCTGCTGCAAAAGTTAAGCGTACCCGCGAAAATGGTAAATTAATTAGAACATCAAAAAAATCAGGGGAGGTAATTAAATAATGAGTACCACTACATACACTCCAAGATTGGCAGATAAGTACACGAAAGAGGTCATTCCTGCCTTAATGAAAAAATTCGGTTACAAAACCATTATGCAAGCTCCAAAGCTTACTAAGATTTGTTTGAACCGTGGTGTTAACGGCGCTGTTGCTGATAAAAAATTAGTAGATATCGCAGTTGAAGAATTAAGCACTATCACTGGCCAAAAAGCTGTTGCTACAATGAGTAAGAAGGATATTTCAAACTTCAAACTCCGTAAAAACATGCCCATTGGTGCTCGAGTTACTTTACGCGGTGTAAAAATGTACGAATTCTTAGATCGTTTTGTTTCTGTATCTCTTCCAAGGGTACGTGATTTCAAAGGGGTTAATGATAAATCTTTTGATGGTCGTGGTAACTATACTTTAGGTATCACTGAACAAATCATCTTTCCTGAAATTGATATCGATAAAGTAAATAAAATTACGGGTATGGATATCACTTTCGTAACAACTGCTTCAACTAACGAAGAAGCCTTTGAATTATTGAAAGAATTAGGAATGCCTTTCAAAAACATTAAGAAATAAATTCACTGCGTAAGCAGTAAAAAAAATAACATCAAACATGGCAAAAAAATCTATTGAAGCCAGGCAAAGAAAGCGTGAAGTAATGCACGCAAAATACGCCGAAAAACGTGCAGCTCTTAAAGCCGCTGGTGACTATAAAGCGCTTGATCTGTTACCAAAAAATGCTTCTCCGGTTCGTTTAAAGAATCGTTGTCAGCTAACTGGTCGTCCTAAAGGTTACATGAGACATTTTGGTCTTTGTCGTAATATTTTCCGCGACATGGCTTCTCAAGGTAAAATTCCAGGTGTAACTAAAGCCAGCTGGTAAAATAGGAATTAGCCGTATGGCTTTTGCCTGATATCATTGGATATCGCATTGAAATATTTTTAAAAAAATTAATTGAAAAAACAATGGTAACTGATCCGATAGCAGATTTTCTTACAAGAATCCGTAACGCACAAATGGCTAATCACCGTATCGTGGAAATCCCTGCGTCTAATTTGAAAAAACGCATGACAGAAATCTTGTATGATAAAGGTTACATTCTCAAATACAAATTTGAAGATGATAGCAAACAAGGATTAATCAAAATTGCTTTGAAATACGATGCGGCTACAAAACAACCGGCTATTCAAAGCTTAGAAAGAGTTAGTCGCCCGGGTTTACGTTCTTATGCAAAGCCAGAAGAATTTAAACGTGTGAAGAATGGTTTGGGTATTGCAATCGTGTCTACTTCAAAAGGAGTAATGACCGATAAAGAAGCAAAAGCTCAAAATGTAGGTGGAGAGGTATTGTGTAATATTTACTAATTAATAGCCAACTGTTAGCAGTTGAATAAATAGGAGGTCTGATAATTAAGCCTCAGTCGTGGCTGAACACGGATCATTAAAAACCAAATAAACAAAACCGACTATGTCTAGAATTGGAAAAAAACCGGTAAGCTTCCCAACTGGGGTTAGCATCACCATCGGAACGGATAATGTGGTTACCGTAAAAGGACCCAAAGGTGAATTGAAGCAAGCTGTTGATAGAGATATTAAATTAGAAGTTAAAGACGGTACTTTAGAATTGGTTCGTCCAACAGATCAAATTCGCCATAAAGCGATGCACGGTTTATACCGTTCATTGGTAAGTAACATGGTTAAAGGTGTTACAGAAGGATACGAAAAGAAAATGGAATTAGTGGGTGTAGGTTTTAAGGCTGCCAACCAAGGAAATATTTTGGATTTAGCTTTAGGATATTCTCACAACATCATTTTTGAAATTCCAAAGGAATTGACATTAGCTACATCACAGGAGAAAGGACAAAATCCGATCATCACATTAGCAGGTGTAGATAAGCAATTACTTGGAGCTGTTTGTGCTAAAATACGCAGCTTACGTAAGCCAGAACCATACAAAGGAAAGGGTGTGAAGTTTGTGGGTGAAGTATTGAGAAGAAAAGCAGGTAAATCAGCAGGTAAATAAACTGAAGGTTAATCCTAAATAACATTGCAAATCTATCTCCGGCAGTATCGGAGCATAAAATAAAAGTATATGAACAGTAAATCAAGTGCAAGGCAAAAGATCAGATATCGCATCCGCAAAAAAATTAGCGGTGTTTCTTCAAAACCACGTTTAAGTGTTTTCAGAAGTAACGCAGATATCTATGCGCAACTGATTAATGATGATCTAGGTGTAACTATCGCATCAGCTTCATCTAAAGAAAAAGACATCGCTGCTCAAAAAGTAAACAAAACTGAAAAAAGCAAATTAGTAGGTGCAGCAATTGCACGTAAAGCTACTGAGCTTGGATTAAGTGAAGTTGTTTTCGACAGAAGCGGATACATTTATCATGGACGTATCAAGGCTGTTGCTGAAGGTGCACGTGAAGGTGGCCTGAAATTTTAATCATCAACTATCTAATTAAACATTACATGTTAAAAGCAAACGATAACAAAGTAAAAGCCGGAGACCTTGAGTTGAAAGAAAAAGTTGTTTCTATCAACCGTGTGGTTAAAACTACAAAAGGTGGTCGTGCATTTAGTTTCTCTGCCCTTGTTGTGGTAGGAAACGGTAATGGTATTGTGGGTCAAGGTTTGGGTAAAGCTAAAGAGGTTCAAGAAGCCATTACTAAAGGTATCGAAGATGCAAAAAAGAATCTTATTAAGGTTCCTATTATGCACGGTACTATCCCTCATGATCAATGGAGTAAAGAAGGTGCTGCAAAAGTTTTGATTAAACCAGCTGCTCATGGTACTGGTGTAATTGCTGGAGGTAGCATGCGTGCAGTTTTGGAAAGCGCTGGTGTTACCGACGTTCTTGCAAAAAGCTTAGGTTCTGCAAATCCGCATAATGTGGTTAAAGCAACAGTAAAAGCATTAGCAACTTTACGCGAACCCATTGCAGTGTCTAAAACACGCAACATTTCCTTGAAACGTGTATTTAACGGATAATTTTCCGAGATAATATTGTTTCTAATTAGGAAATCAAAAACAATTATCATCAATTAAAACCCAAATCCCTTTCGGGGCAATGGTTATGAAAAAAATTAAAGTTACTCAAATTAAGAGCGTTATTGATCGCCCAGAACGTCAGAAAAGAACAATGGTTGCTTTGGGACTTAATAAATTAAACGCTACTGTAGAAGTAGAAGCTACTCCTCAAATTTTAGGTATGGTTCGCAAAGTGAATCATCTTATTAAAGTTGAAGAGTTGGCTTAATCTTTTGAAAAGTTTTCTTGATCCTTAAATCAAGAATATTAGTTAATAACAAGCGAGGGGTGATTCCCCGAAAGTACAAAATCAATAGTAACATGAAATTACATTCATTAAAACCAGCAAAAGGCGCAACGCATAAAGAAAAGCGTATTGGCCGTGGTGAAGCAAGTGGTAAAGGTGGAACATCTACAAAAGGTAACAAGGGTGGACAAAGCCGTGCAGGTTACAAAAGTAAAATGGCTTTTGAAGGCGGTCAGATGCCTATTCAACGTCGTGTTCCTAAACGTGGATTTAAAAATGCTAACCGTGTTGAATATAAAGTAATCAACTTAGGTAAAGTAGATTATTATGCTGAAAAATATGGTATTACTGAATTCAATCTTCAAAACCTTTATGTAAATGGTTTGATTGGTCAGTACGACAATGTTAAAATTCTTGGCGTAGGTGAAGTTAAAGGTAAATTTGCCTTTAAAGTGAATGCAGTTAGTGCTAAAGCAAAAGCTGCAATTGAAGCCGCCGGAGGTTCAGTTGAGATAGTTAAATAATTATACGATATTTGCAGACGCCTTCCTGCTTGCCTTTTGGGGTAGGTACGAAAAGCGTCTTTTTTCGTTTACTGAAACATTTAAAGATTTAAGTCTGTGAAGAAATTCATCCAAACACTGAAAAATATCTGGAGCATT
>JBMOEQ010000029.1:0-21925 GCA_049314655.1 Ferruginibacter sp.
AGGTCCAAATATCTGGGCTCGCGGCAGGATCAAGGGTGTTAAATTGTCCAATGGCTGTTTCCGAATAAGATGATGCTGTACTTAGTACATTTAATGCTGCCGAATAGAACCCTGACGCGACAGTACTATTACCTGCAGCAAAAGATCCCTGCCCGATAGCCTTAGTATTTGAACCGAATGCGTTTGAGTATTTTCCAATGCTGTCTTTATCCCAAACATTATTCGACACGTACCCTACTCGAAATGCTGCCTTATCTGCATACCACATTAAGCGTCTTCCTTCACCAGAAATTGGTGGATTTCGAAATACACCGAATGCATTGACATCGCCTGTTGCTGAAAAAGCCACACTACTGTCAGTTACATGTAGTCGTGCTAAAGGTGTAGTTGTTCCAATGCCTGTTCTGCCATTTTTTAAAATAGTAAGTGCATTACTGCGAGCGGATACAGATGAGCCGTTTCCGATTGAAAAAAGACGGTCATTATTGTTATAAACTGTGCCACTTCCAGTCATGGTATAAGTAGTATTAAACAATCCTAAAGCTGTTTCTCCATAAGAAGGTGCCGTATTTGCCCAACCCATTGTTGTTGAAAAATCTCCTAACGCATTATTAGAGTTACCAAAGGCAGTGGAGTTATTGCCTGATGCAACCGTCATTTTGCCCATAGCAGTGGAGTTATTGCCTGATGCAACCGTGTTTTCGCCCATAACAGTGGCATTATTTCCTGAGGCAGTTGTAGCATTACCTATGGCAATAGCGTAGGTTCCACTTGCATCTGCGAAGTAACCCAGTGCGGTAGAAAAGCCTCCGCTAGCATTTGTGAAATAGCCCATTGCAGTAGACACGTTTCCAGTGGCTGATGTAATATTACCCATTGCAGTCGAGGCGAACCCTTTTGCTTTTGTGTTTGCTCCCGAAGCAAAAGAGTAGTCTCCTACGCTATCTCTATTCCAAGAATTTGCGCTTACATATCCCACTCTAAAAGCTGCTTTATCTGCATACCACATCATTCTTCTACCCGGACCAGAAACAGGTGGGTTGTTTTGTAAACTAGGGGGGGCTCCGTCAGCACTAAAAACGACACTGCTGTCCAATACATGCAGTCTAGCGGTAGGATTGCTTGTGCCAATACCCACATTTTGGGCATTAGCCGTCACTAGAAAACTGCTCAGTATAATGGAGATTGTTAATCTTTGCATCATGGTAACATAATTTCGGTGTAAAATAGTGAAAATTTATATATTTGAGTTAGCATTTAAATGGGAATTGTTTGGTACGCTAATCAGCCCAACTTGGCCAATAACAAATCTGGCCAGATTACAGAATAAGCATACCTAAATTCAGAAATGAAATCCGTCCACGTCATTCTAATTCTCGGTTTGGTGGGATGGCATTAATTTATTTAGTTGTGGACATAGGAACCGCGGTTGCCACTAGCAATTATTATATTTATGGGATATTGTTTTTGAACGTCAAAGACTTATGTAAGCGCTAATGCTTAGAAGTAGGCTCGGGGCAAATCTCCGTATCCTTATTGCGAGTGTCCCAGTTCTATTGACAAAGGAAGTTAAGCCTCAGCATCAGAATTCTGTCAAACAGCTTATCTTGTGGCAAAGTTTCATAGCTATCGAATGAAGTATCTGGGTTACATAATCTTCCTTTTTCTGATCGCCTTACTGGTTTACCAGATAAGCAAACAAAGCATTTATAAACACCGAATTCCTTACGGCAGTGTTTTTATTAGCAGGGATAGTGTTATTTCCATCTCTATGGATTGGCAGCGGAAGTATACTGCAGTGCAATTATTGGACTTGAAAAATGACCAATCGGTGAATCTGAGCAAGGGAACATTAATTGAAAAGTGTCTACCTGTTTATTACAACGATTCCATAATTCTTTGGAGCTATGATTTGAGCCCCCAAGACAAGTGGGCGACTTTGAATTATTATACTCATATAGCTAGTTGGATTGCAGAAGAAGAAGCATTGGCACTTATAAAGAGTTCAGTTCTACTTTACCAGCAACCGCAAATGACCGACCACACCTATGACCCCGCTATGCTCCCTGATGCTGTTTTTCTTGCTGGTAATTTCCAAGGCGCACAGGTTATGGTAGACAATAAGGGCCAAGAAATTCTTTATCAAGGGAAGCCTGTACTCATCATACAAACTGGCAATATTGAAATGCAGTCGGTGAATCGGTTTTCCAGGTTCCACCGGCATCGGTTTATCTCTGTACTCGTAAAAAAATATTACATCGGCTTATACGATGAACAAATGAAACGCTTTGACTGGGCGATAAAATGTGATGAACCCAGTAGTCCGCATCACCGAACTGTTTATTTCGATGGGGTATATCGGAGTAGCGAAAATGAAGTGATGTTACTTATCGACAACGAAATGGAAAAGATTAGGTTGGATAAGGGAACGATAGAGAAATTCAAGGAAATAGAAAGAGAGAAATGACCGTTTTTTTTATCGACTATGGCATTAAGGTTGTTCAAGGTTTAGCGAATAGGCATGAAAAAAGCCCTCATATGAAGGCTTATCCATTATTAAGTTGTTGGGATTTTAGTAATCACGATTACCACCGCCACCATAACCGCCACCGCCACGATTACCACCACCGCCGTAACCACCACCGCCACGGTTTCCACCGCCGCCGTAGCCGCCACCGCCGCTTTTCTTATAACCACCGCCGCCGCCACTTCCGAAGCTGCGTTTCTTGTAACCACCTTCAGATCCTTCTGGACGAGGTTGAGATTCGTTAACGATTAATTTGCGACCTTGTACTTCGCTCTCGTTTAAGTTAGCGATTGCTGCTTTAGCTTCTTCATCGTCGTTCATTTCAACGAATCCAAAACCTTTACTGCGGCCATTCATTTTGTCTTTCAGGATTTTGGCGCTAGATACGCTGCCATACTGAGTGAAAAGGTTGTTTAAATCTTCGTCTGTCATTGACCAGCTCAGATTTCCTACGTAAATGTTCATTGTAAAAACTTTTAAAAAATTAAATAAAAAACTTAATGACTTAGTGAGTACAATGAACTGAAATTAGACTTAATGAAGACATCTATCAGCTAACGACGAAATACTAAAACCATTATAGCAAGACAAATGTAGCACTTAATTTAAAAAAAAAAAGTTTTTTCAGAAAAATTTCATATAATATCATTTTAAAATTATATTAGCTAGGCGTTTATCGCGGCCATAAACATCATTTCTAAAGTTTAATTTACCTACTTTATCTACCCAACTTGTGAAATAAGTAATGATCACCGGCATCGACGATTTTAATGGTACATACTGTTCTTTGCCTAAATTCATTGCTGCTGAAACCTTTTCTGGGGTCCATTCTGGTTGATTTCTAAGTAGATATAGTGCCAATTTTTGCGGTTCTGCCAATCGTATACAACCATGGCTAAATGCCCTATTATCTTCATTAAACAAAGATTTTGAAGGGGTATCATGTAAATAAATACTATGGGAATTAGGGAAAAGGAATTTTACTAATCCTAAAGAATTATTTGGTCCTGGTTTTTGACGAACATTACCCCCATTCCATTCCATATTATGTTTAGCTAAATAGTTTTTACTTCTTTTTATTGCGGGCAAGGTTTCTTTTTGCAATATACTGGTAGGAATATTCCAATATGGGCTAAATACAATGTACTTCATACCTCCACTGAATATAACTGTTTTATTTTGTGATTTTCCTACAACTACATTCATACTCCATTTTAAACTGTCTTTTTCAAAAACATGCAGTTTAAATTCAGGAATGTTTACGACTAAGAAATCTGATTGAGTTGAAGCGGGTATCCATCTGCATCTTTCCATATTAATCATAATTTGCTCAATTCTTTTTTCTAAAGCAATATTCATTTCTTGAATGGTTTTGCCTTTTAATATCCCATCTGATTTTAACCCCAATCTTTCTTGAAACGCTTTAATTCCCATTTCAAGTTCTTCATCAAATGCATTACTTGCATTATCTATTTTAATATCCTCTGTAAGAAGAAGAAATTTACGTACTTGAGCAATGACAAGAGCTGAATCTCCTTTCTTGTATGTTTTTTTTGAATCAATAGTAAAATTGACCGGCCATTCTTTTTGTATGGATCTATATTTTTTCAGATAATTTTTAAGCAGATTATATTGACGAAAAACGGGTTCATTTTCTAATGGAGATGAAGCAGCTGTGAGGGAGTCTAATAATTGTAGATAGCTCAATTTTTTTCTGGGCAATAGCCATTCGATAGATTTGGATTCCGATTCGCTTACCCCAATCCAAGCTTTATCGGCATAAGTTAGATACATGCAGGTTAACATAAGCTCTGTAGTACTATTCATGTTATCTGATCCAATTTGCATCAACGAATCAAATTCGTTTTTATACTGGATTTGATTTGGCAATCCTTCTTCACTGAAATTTGAAATGCGATTAAAAATATTATGCGCCGGTTCAATTAAGCCGTTTTTATCATACCAAGCACAGGCGTAATTTCTTGAATGATAAAATAGTTGCAAGGGTGTTTTATACTTTGAAAAATTTGGGTATACCTTAAAAAATGCATCCACTTGATTACTGTCGAATCGAATGTCGAGATCTGCATTAAATCTACCCGGTATGGATAAATCTATTTGGGGTATTGTATCTTGAATAGGTTGCTTTTCGTTGGAAGCAGCACCACTTTTACACTGTGTGATACATAAAGTGCTTATCAATAAAAGCAAATACAAAAGCCGGCGAAGAATGAACATAATTTTCTTGTTTCTTAAAGGATTATTAAAAGTAATCAATTAAGATGGGCTTGGATATATAAAAAAATCCGCTCTATTGAGCGGATTTGAATGAATTATGTTGAAATGACCTTATTCGGCTACAACTTCAAATTCAACTTCAGTTTCGTTACCGTTACCGAAATCAATTTTTGCTTTAAATGTGCCTAATTCTTTTACTTCATCAATAATTTGTATTCTACGTCTGTCAATTTCATAACCTCTTTGTTCTTTAATTGCACGAGCAATTTGAACAGATGTTACGCTACCGAAGATTTTACCGCTAGTGCCTGTTTTAGCACCAATAGAAAGCGGACCGGTTTGTAGAGTTGCAATTACACTATTGATTTCAGCTAAAAGTTTAGCTTCTTTCTTTTTCAGTTGTTTGATCTTCTCTTCCAACTGCTTAAGATTGCTTGGGTTAGCTTCAATGGCAAATTTGTTGGGGATTAAATAGTTACGACCGTAACCATTTTTAACTGTAACCAATTCATTTGCACCGCCAAGGTTATTTACATCTTGAATTAATATTACTTGCATGGCTTACCTCCTTATTTTAATAAATCAGTTACGTAAGGCAATATCGCCATTTGACGAGCTTTTTTAACTGCATCGCTTACTTTACGTTGAAACTTCAAAGAGTTACCAGTAATACGACGAGGTAATAATTTGCCCTGTTCGTTCAAGAATTTCTTTAAAAAATCGGCATCTTTATAATCAATGTAGCGAATACCCATTTTTTTGAAGCGACAATATTTCTTAGGGCGTTTTTCAGCCTTAATTGCCGTCAGATACTTAATTTCATTTGCTTTTGCCATGATTATGCCTCCGATTTTTCTTTTCCTGAATGTACGCCACTTCTCTTTTTAGTATTATACTCGACGGCGTATTTATCGAGTACAGTGTACATGTGACGCATTACTGATTCGTCACGTAAAAGTTGAGTTTTCAACTTTTCATTGAAGCTGGATGGCGCATTATACTCCATTACCCAATATAAACCTGTGGTTTTCTTGGCAATGGGATAGGCCAGCGATTTTAGTCCCCAGGGATTAGTGTGCAATACTTCTCCGCCGTTTTCTTTAACAAGCGAATTGTATTTATTCTGAGCGGCTTTAAATTCCTCTTCAGAAAGCACAGGGGTAAAAATCACCATCAATTCGTAGCTGTTCATTTCCCTGATTTTAAATTAAAAAATATTGTTTTCCCATAAGGATATCTTACGGGGCTGCAAATGTAGGCTTTTGCTTTGATAAAATTGCGATTCCATGCAATTATTTGTAGACAAAACAGGGTTATAAACCCCATCAGCATTGCTTTTTAAAATAATACGCTAATTGTGGAGTATTTAAATGATAAAGGCTAGGATAAAACAGTTGATAATAAGCACATTAGTAAAAGAATAGAATTATTAATCCCAAATAGATTTGAGTTTAATATGCTGTTTAAGGGTATTAACGGTTTCGTTTGTGATGGGTTTAGAATAGAAAGCAATTACTTCCGGATACGCTTCAGCTCTCGCTTGGTCGCCTGGATCAACAGAAGAGGTTAACATTGCTACTAAAATTGGACTATTAAAATTACATTTTTGTAATTCATCTAAAAACTCCCAACCTGTCATTTCGGGCATATTGATATCGAGTAAAATTAAAAAGGCGGTCTCTGAATTATCATTTTTACGAATATGATTGATTGCCAATTGGCCATGTTGGAATGTTTGTGGTTTAATTTGATTTCTATTTTGCGCAATAATAACTTGATGCAGCATCAAAATGATTCGGTCATCATCCACCAATAAAATTTCAAGTTCGTTAATATTAACTTGTTTCATTTTCCATTTCGAAATTTCATCATATTTATGCGCTATTTCTTTTACAACTTGTGTTTTTTCTGAGATTGTTCTAATAATTTGATCTAATTCATTTGCAGAAACTAATACAGCCTCTGCCAAATCGGCTTTATCTTTAATGATATTTTGACTATCAGTATTTATAACTTTGTCGTTATCTAATAAGGGTACTAATCCCATTATTCTAGCCAAAGGAGCCCTAACTAAATGCGATTGCGTCCAAGCGATATCTTTTAAAATTTTATTTTGTGTTTCAACGGCTTCAAAATATTGTACTCTATCGGTAATGTCGTGTACAATTGCATGTATCAGTTTTACACCAGAAATGGTAATCAAGCTGCTAAAAATTTCTGTATAAACCGAAGAACCATCCGCCTTTTTATGAATGAATTCAAAGCGATGGCTTTTTTCACTTTTTATTTTTTCGAATTTCTTATGAAAATCATCAATTGAAATAGTAAGATCTTGAATATTCATTTTTAAGAAATCATCCTTACTCCATCCATAGAAATGAATACATGCAGGGTTTGCATCTACAATTTTTCCATCATCGGGTTTAATGATAAACATGGCAGATGCATTTTCTTGGAATAGGCTTCTAAACCTTTCTTCACTTTCTAATAATGCCTCAGCAGCTAGCTTACGTTCTGTAATATCCGAATCGCTACCTCTATATCCAATTAAAGATCCATCGGCACTAAGCATCGGTATGCCATTGGTAGATAACCAAATTGTTTTTCCTTGCTTTGTTATTGCCATATTGGGCAAATCTCTAAATTCAGCTTTACTTTTAAATACTTCAAAAGCCTGTGTTTTAAATGTTTCTCTTCCAAATTCAGGATGGAAATCATAGAAATACATTTTACCAATAATCTCATCAGGGTGGTATCCTAGTATTTTTTCTACTACGTGACTAATGAAAGTATAGCGCCCATGTTTATCTACTTCCCATGAAATTGTTCTGCCATGCGTTGCAAGTTGATCAAGTCTTTGTTCATTTTCTCGAAGGGTAGCTTCTACTATTTTTCTACTGGTTACATCTTCTTTAACGGCAAGAAAATGGGTGATTTTGCCTTCTTCGTCTTTAATAGGAGATATTGAGGCAATTTCCCAAAACAATTCACCATTTTTCTTTCTGTTGTGAAACTCTCCATGCCATTCTTTTCCACTACAAATGGTTGTCCATAATGAATCATATTCCTTTGAAGATGTTTCCCCCGATTTTAAAATCTTAGGATTTTGCCCGATTGCTTCTTCAACTGTATATCCGGTTAATTCTGTGAATTTTGGATTTACATATTCTATTTCACCTTTTAAATTAGTGATGACGATAGTTGCCGGACTTTGTTCTACAGCTTGTGTAAATTTTCTGATTTTTTCTTCTGCAATTTTCCTTTCTGTTATATCGGTTGCAATACCTTCAATTTGAAAATCATCCCCTTCATTTAACATATTGATGCTAACATCTTCTAGCCAACGCCATTCCCCTCCTGCCGTTTTTATGCGATATTGTAAATTGATGTGTTGTCCTTTTTGGGCGGCAGCCACAGCCTGTTTCACATAAATTATATCATCAGGATGTATTGAATCTGTCCATAAACTTGGATGTGCAGCAAGTTGCTCGTGCGTGTAACCTAAAATATCATAAACTTTTGGTGAATGGTAACTTTTACCTTCTAATGGAGAATATCCGTAAATGATATTGGGTGATTTTTCAATTAAACGTTTGTATTTTTCTTGATTATTTTTTAGCGCAATTTCAGCTTGCTTTTGCTTACTTATATTTCTTACCAATACAATAATCTTATCTTTCTCAAATAAGGAAAGACGTGCTTCAAAGTAATTTAATTCATTATCCAACTGCAAAGAAAATTCTATGGCATTGATTTCATCATCCTGAAGCAGTGCATCAATATTGCGTTTAAATTGAGCTACTAATTCAGGCGCAAATACATCATTAATATTATCTTTAGAATTGAATAGGGATTGAATTTTTGCATTCAAATTTGTGCCATCTTTTACTTCTAAAATTGTTCCTTGTGCATTTAAAATAATTAGAAGATCGGGGATTGCAGACAGGATTGAATCATTATATTTTTTTTGAAAAATTAAGTTTGATTCTGTTTGTTTTTGTTCTGTAATATTTCTGGTAACGCCTATAACGCCAATGGGTATGCCTTTTTCGTCTCTTAGAAAAGCAATGTGTTCGGCAACAGGAATGATGTTGCCATAGATATCAAACATCTCTGCTTCTATAATTCTCGTTCTGTTTTTATCCGATTGAGCATCTGCTTCAGCTAATAATTCTTCTTCTAAAATTTGTTTGAATTTTAAAAATGTAGCATGGGAATGAATTTGCTCAAATGGTTTTGCAAGAATGGTTTCGGGCGTATCGCCTGTAAGTTTAACAATAGAAGGACTTATATAAGTTAAATTAAAGTTGAAATCTGCTGTAAAAACGATGTCGGTTATATTGTCGGTTATGTTTCGGAGTAGTTGTTCATTTTTTATAATGTTCTGTTGATTGATTTTGGTGGTTCTATTTTTTTCTTTTTCTGCAGATATATCTGTAAATACAGTGCAAAAGTATCCATGCTCAGGGGCAAATACTTGAACCTTATACCAACAGTCGTTATGCGCACTATATTGTTCAATCGTTTTTGCTTGTCCTTCTAATGCTATATTACCGTAAAATAAAATCCAATCAAATGCTGAATCTTTAATTTCAGGAAAACAATCCGATGCTTTTTTGCCAGTAATATTAATTGCATTTAATCCGGTAAGGTTTTCAAATGCTTGGTTTACTTCCAAAAATCTATAGTCTACCGGCACGCCTTCATGATCAGTTATAATTTCATGAAAAGCATAACCAAAAGGTGCATTTTTTAATATGGTTTGTAAAGGGATTGCTTTCATAAACTACAATTGTCTTCTTTTTCATACATTAAAAGATAAAAACTATGGGGTTATGCTTGAAAACATTTGTTTAACGGTGGATACAGAACAGGCTGTTAAGGTACAACAAAATTGGGCCTGTGAAGCCGCAAGAAACATGATTTTCATCATTAAAATCAATAAAAAGGCTCAACCAATTTTGCATTAGTTGAGCCTTTATTTTGAGGAAAAATAGAGTATTCTCTTAATTCCCGGATTGTACCCTGATGCCTTCGCTATGACTGGTAAATTCCGGTGCATACATACACTCTATACTTGCAATGCCATTACTGAAATTTCCTTCGTGTTGCACCATCAGGGTATATTCAAAAACAAATGTGCCTTTAGGAAGCCAATTCATGAAATAATGTGTTGCTACATCTTTTGTGCTTTCATAATAACCTAAACCATTTTGATAGGCATATTGACTTATTACGCTTACTGGTTCTAAACAGGCTGCACGCATATCTTTCAGATGAACATATTCTAAATTTCTATCCGATTTAACGATGATGCGAACTTTAATTTTGTCGCCAACTTTTAAAGCAGCGCCTTCTTTCACTTCTGTTAAAATAGGGCCTGTTGCAGATAAGGTTTCTATGTATATTTTTTTCTGTAAAGAAACCGGTGTAGCTGCAGGGGTGATTTTGTCTAAATCTTCAAAATATTGCCAATACACACTACCCCACGAAGCACTGATTGATGTTGTGTCGTTACTGTTATTAGGTTGTATGATCACTTCAATATTGCCAAGGGAAGGTTTGACATTTTCGGCAGAAATTTTTTCGGTGAAATATCCTGTACCTGCTTCAGCCGCAATATTTGAATTGCTGTAAACTTGATTATCTAATTTGATGGATACAATTGGCGCATTATTTAGCCAATTACTACCATTCAACAAGAAAGCATAACAAGCTTCAGCAGTAGCCCTTGTTGTTTTCCAGTTTTGTGTTTGCTTTTGTTTCAGTAGCCATGTTTTTAATTCATCTACGTTATTGTTACCCGCCTTGATATCACTAAATGCTTCAATCATTAATGCCTGACTTTCAATAGGAGATTGGTACCAATAATACCCGCCTTTATTCCATTCTTTCCAATACATGCCCATTTCAGGATTATTGATGGCATTTTCTTTCAGCGATTGAATGATTGTATTAGGCGCGGCTTTTACATTGTTTCTATGTAGTGCCAATGCAATCATCGCTTGCATGTATTTTGATTGACCTCTCCAGAATTTAGCAGCCTGTTTCAAATAATATTGAACAGCAGGTTTAGCTTTGTTGGCAATAGGTTCATCAAGGAAAAAGCTTCGCATGTATAAATACTGAATTGCGGATGTACTTAAGTTGTTTTGAGTAAGTTTCGCTTTTGATTTTTTTAATGCATTCCATTCTTCTTCCAATTTTGCATCAAGATAGGGAATTGCGTTTTCAATAATTTCATCCAATTGATCATTGTCCTCCAATGCATTTAGTTTTATAAGATGACCAATGCCGGTTAAAATATATTGGGTAATGTAGCGGTCATCCGGTCCTCCCTTAAACCAAGCCCATCCGCCATTTTCGGTTTGTAGCGCTTTTAACTTTTGTAGACTTTTGATTCCTTCTTTGCTAAGTTTATTTAAATCAAAAAGTAGTGCAATGTTTTTCTTTTGTTCCGTTTCATTTTTAGCATCCATTACCCAAGGCGTTTCTTCTAACAAAATAGATTTCAACGCCTCATTTTTTTGAAGATTACTAATTAATGCGGCTGTATCTTTTGATTTCCAATTGTCGAATACGGCTTTAATTTTAGGTGTTGATTTTGTGATTGATTCGGCTAAAGTATTGGCGTAATAACGATTAAAAGTTTGTTCGGCACATTCGTAAGGGTATTCCATTAAATAGGGCAATGCTTGAACGGCATACCATATTGGATTAGCTGAATATTCAATGGTTAATGCATGGTTGGTTAAGGTAGTGTTAGACGCACTATTGATTAATTTTTTGAATTCAAACTTTTGGGTGCCAGCACCTTTCATGTTGATGGGCAAAGCTTCTGTAACCAACATTCTATTGGTAAGAACAGGCAATATATTTTCTTCACCATCGCTATAATTTGCAGCTTTTGCAACAATCCTAAAACCTAGGGCAGCATTGAAGTTAAAGGGAATTTCTATTGGAAATTTTAATGCGGTAGATTGTTCGGCCGATACGGTGAAATACTGCGTAGGGAAAATGTTTTTAAACCAACCGTCAACCGATTTTCCTGTTTGGGCATCAAACAATTCTAGTGTAGCCATTCCTGTAAGTTCTTGCGCATTGAGGTTGATGATTTTTGCAGGAATTTCTATTTTGTCGCCTTCCCTTAAGAAGCGGGGAAGATTAGGTTGAACCATTAGCTCCTTTTGAGTAACCGATAATTTTTCGGAATAGGCTGATGCAAGCTCGGGTGTATGTGCCCATAACATCAACTTCCATTTTGTTAAAGATTCGGGCATGGTGAAACTGAATGTAATATTCCCTTCGGCATCTGTTTTTAAATCGGGATAGAAGAATGCCGTTTCATTGAAATTTTTTCGAATTTTTACTTGGTCATTAGCACCGGAATTGGCTTCCGATTTTGTTCCTGCTTTCTTTTTTGTACCATAGCCTACCACTACTACTTCATCTAAAGCAGCCTTTCTAGAACCCACCGACATTGAATCGGCAACTTCTTTTGCAGCAACTGGAGCAGGAACAGCATCGCTTAGTTTATATCCTTTTTCATACATGAAGTCATCAGCACTCATCCACCATAATCGTGCTGTATATTCATCTCTCTCTTCAGGATTGCCAATACCAATTTCATCGTACAACTTGGCATCAATGTCTATCATTTCGGGCAATCTATTATTCAATACAGAGGCTTGTAATGAATTAAATCCTATTGCATTCCATTGTCCATTAAATTGATTCGTGGGCCAAATATTGGGCAGGTTCCATTGATGAGGCTTAAAAGCATCTAAACTAGCATCGTACATTGATGCCAACATTTCGGTTGCCAATTGTTCTCCTTTAGGGCCGCTAATTTTTACTTGCCATTTTTCTTCACTACCCGGCAACATCTTATCTCTAAAACTTTGCCATTCTATGTTTAATTCTTTGTTGCTCCATGGTACCGCAATAAAATTTGTACCATTATAAAAACGATTATTTTTTACAAATACATAATTGCTGCCAATTCCGCCACGATCTTTTTCTTCAATAGAAATGGTATCAGCATGTGCGACATTATTTTTTACAATTTGATAATTTGTAGTTGATTCATTTTTTGATTTTTGTAAAGTTGATATGAGCCAAATTTGATCAAAGGCAGTGGTAGTAATTTGCGTAACCTTTTCTCCTGGCTGGGCTTTTGTTTTAGAGCAGTTTATAGAAATCGGGGAAAAGTTATTTTTACTATTTCCGTCAATATCAGTAAGCTCAATATATTTTTCCGCACGAATTGCTTCCCCATATTTATCCTTGGTGCTTACAACAATTTTATACCATCCTGCATTTAATTTGCTGCCATTAATTGCAATAGGTTTTTGTGGCTGAGTAGAATCTGAAGTGCTGATTATTTTTGATAGTAAAGGCCAATTCATCAGTTCATTTTCGTGTTGATACACATCTAATGGAAATTCGGCATAAAAAGCAGCTTTGCTCATTATTGTTTGATCGGGAATAGTCCATAATCTTTCTCTGAACATTCTTCCAGGATGTTGAATAGGGAATACTTCTATAGCTACGGCAGCTTTTTCAAAAACACCACTTAGGTTAGTACTGTTAACTTTTAATGAATCGAATTTTGATGCAGGAATTTTATCGGCGATGTCAATTTCCAATTGAAGCATTTGATAAGCTACTGCAACTGTGTATACATCGCTTCTGGTTTCTCCATTGGCGTCGGTAACATCGGCACTTACTTCATAATTAAAAACGGGTTGAGCGGTTTTGTCGATGCTTTCATCGGGTAATGCTGTGAAAGGTATTTTAAAGTTGCCTGCAATATCTGTTTTTGTTTCGCCATTTATAATTTCTACATTTTCATTGCCATTATTGGGATTGATGCTTTTGTAATATCCGCCCCAGCCCCACCATATAGGGTAACGCACCACTCTTCTTACTCTGTATTTAACAGTTGCGCCATCTATTGCATAACCTGCATATGCTTTAGCAATACCGGTTATTTCAATTTGATCATTTACGCGATATGTGCCTGTTGGTTTTTCAATAGATACAGAAAATTTTGGACGTTTATATTCTTCTACATTAAAATAGATGGAATTGCTGGTACTGCTGTCGGTAATACTAAACTGGCCGGTTAAACCAGTTTCGGGCAAACGAAATGAACCTTTATATGACCCAAATGCATTAGTGGTTACATTCAAGGATTCTATGATTTGACCATTGGCATCTGATAAAAATATTTTTGTAGGGAAGCCAGATTTTGTTTGAGAACGCGCAATATCTTTTTCTTGAGTTAAAACAATGCCTTTAAAATAAACCAATTGACCTGGGCGATAAATTGATCGATCGGTAAATAAAAAGCTTTCGGGCTTTATTGGGCTTTGGTAACTATTATATTCTCTATAGCGATAGATCGTTTCATCTAAATGAAGGGAATCTTTATTACTAATAATTTCTAATGATTGAGAAGTATAGTTTTCTGCAATCGGGAGTTGAAACTTACCGTTTTTATCGCTCTTTAATTCGGCGGTATTTTTTCTCTCGTATTTACTGGCTTTGTAATTGTATTTGCTTTCCCATAATTTGATGGTAGCATTTTCTAGTGGGGTGCCAAATTGTCGATCCACCACATAACCAACAGCTTCTTGATGAAAGGCGGCAATGTTGCTGATGTATAAAACCTGGTTTACTATAATATTCTTTTCTAAAGAAAAATTTTCATCGTAGCTGGCTAATAATAAATAAACACCTTTATCTAGTGCATCAATTTTAGTTTCTACTGCATGCTCTTGATAGTCTTTAAGATCGGGAAGATCGAGCTGCCATTTTTTTATTGCCGGAGCTGTAGATAGTTTACTCCAGTATTTATTTGTTTCTAATTCATTTAACGTGCTCAAAGCTTCATAAGAAGTTTTTACGATTTTGAAATACAACTTAGCAACATTTTTATAATTGATTTTGGCTAAAAAAGCAGTAGATGGTAGATTTACTTTTTCGGTTACCAATGCAATGGAGGGGGCATCAATTTGTTGAATAAGATTAGCACAAAGTTGGGCAGCACTTGATTTAGGAAATTTTTGAACTACCGATGTACATAATTCCCTTGCTCGCTTAATTTCGTATTGGTACAAAGTGTTTCCTCCGGCTTTATATTGTTGTCCGCGTTCATGGTATAAAGTAGCTCTAATATAATTGGCCTGAGCGGCAGCTGCGTGATTGGGATATTTTGTTGTAAGTGCAATTAAAGCTTGTTCGTACAGTGCAAATTTGTTATTTAAAACGGCTTTATCGTACATGAATGCTAATCGAATAAGATCGGCATCTATGAGTGCTTCGGGATCTTGATCTTTTGCATGAAAAGCAAGTTGAGCTTTTAATAATTGTAAGGATTTATAATGGGTAGAAGTTGTATCTGATGTTATAATGTTAAGTTTTAAAAAATCTTCTACCGGTGCAAATACTTCAGGCTGTTGCAGGGTAAAATAATTAGCTGGGTGAGTAACATCACTTTCATCATTGCTAAAATAATTCAATGCTCTATGAGATAATACATCATATAAAGTAGGTCGAAGTTTTTTTGGTTGATTTCCTGCAACTATAATTGGTTCAATTTTTTCAACTGAAGTAGATTGTAATAATGGCGCATTTTGTAAGGATGCAAAAAACAAGTCACTTATGGTTTCGTGAAATTTTTCTAAAGTCCAAGTAGCAATGTCATTACTCTTATCTGATGCTACATTTGTGCGACTGTATAATTCCCATCGATGGTTGGATAAATATTCAACATACATTTCTGCTTGAATGCTTTGTAATATATTTTTTGAAATGCCTTTGGATTGTTGAATGAGGGTATCTGTAAATAAAATACTATTGATATCATTATCTTCTTCAATGGCATTTTTTAAGCGCATCATATACATGGCGGCCTTTATTTGTTGTACTTCTTGTTTATCTTTTAAGGCAAGTTGATAAATCGTATTCACTTCTTTCAGTGCACTTTTTGGGAGCGCTTTTTTTTCAAAAGCAATTACCTTTTCCCAGTTTTTTGAATAGTCTTTTGTTTGTGCCATTGTTGTTGTTTGAAGAATGAATGCTGTTAGGGTGAGCATTATATATTTAAGGTGGTACATATGATTACGATTTAATTACAAGATAATATAAGTTAGAAGCTGTTGTATAATTAAACTATAAATTGTTGTTAAGATGCTGATTTTTATTTCTTTACATAATTATATCGAATGTTAATTAGGAAGTTTTTCCCGAGCTAATTTTATCAAAATGTCCTTTAAGTTTAAGTTATCGCTATTTTTTTACTCAATTCTCCAATTACCTTATTGTGTAGTTACCTTTGCGCCTCAAAATAAATAATTGGATATGAAGTCTTTTTTAGTAGGAATGATATTGAGTGTTATTTCTTTAAGCAGCTTTGCTCAAACGTTTAATTTAGGTATTGTAGGGAATCCGGCTTTTGGATGCACTGCTGCTTGCAATCCAAGTGTATGCAGTCCAACAGCTACAGGAGGGCAACCTATTTATGAAACAGTGAGTTCTACACCGGTTATAATCCCGGCAAATAGTTCAGTTCGTGTTCAAATAAATACAGTTGTTTGTGCGCCTGTTACTGCGGGGCCGGGTTTAGATTTGGGAGATAGTATTCGCATCAACGGCGCAACTTTGGCTGCACCACAAATTGCCAATGTAAATATCAATATTGATACTTGTTTTACAACCGGGGCTATAGCTTCTAATGTTATTATATCCTTGGTGGCTAATCGCAGAGATGAAACCATTAGGGTTATACTTACCATCAATGGTACATCTCCCAATGCTTGTACAGCTTTACCTCAACCTATTAAAATTAATCTCTCCTCATTTGCTGCACAAAAAAGAACAGGAGGAGATGTTTTGATTCATTGGACAACCGAATCGGAAATCAATAACGATTATATGGCAGTGGAGCGTTCTTTGGATGGTATTCGATTTGTTGAAGTAGGAAGGGTAGCAGGAAGTGGATTTTCATCAACTAAGAAAAATTATGCTTTAGTAGATAACCAAGTTGTTCATCAAAAAACATTTTATCGTTTACGTTCTGTTGATAAAGATGATCAATCTACTTATAGTAGGGTAGTAATGGTAAATGGCAATCTTCAAACTGCTCAATTTGTACTTTTTCCTAATCCGGCAAATGATGTAATTACGGTGAGCGCTGCTTTGTCTATTGAGGAAATTGTAATTACAGATATAAAAGGTAATGTTGTTCAACGAAAATTATTCAACAACGATCAAACCGCACAAATAAATATTGATGCACTTGCTTCGGGTATCTATTTCGTTAAAGTGATAAGTAAAGGAAATACTTATGTGGAGAAATTAGTGAAGCTGAAATAGTGTTTTTTGAAATTCTATGTATATTTTTATTGCCGTAGAATCCTTTATAATATTGGATTCTACGGCTTTTTTTTGCCTTTAACAATTTATTACAATTGTTATTTTATACATCGGCACATCGTTTGAATCAATATACTTAAAGGAGGAAACAAATTATGAAAAGAACATTTACACTACTCGTAACACTGTTAGTAACACTGCAATTGTTTGCAGGAATCAGAGACACCAAATTAAGCGTATCGGGCGTTGATAAGCCTATTCGTTTTATGCTTGATGGCCATCGTTTTCAACCGGGCAATAGAGATAATAATATGGTGCTCATTCAAAACTTAACGCCAGGTTTTCATTCCATTAGAATATTCCAATTAAAAAGAGTTGGACGTCAAAATACCTATGAGCAAATTTATTCTAGTCAGATTAATCTTAAAGCTCAATTTATTGTTGATGTGGTGGTGAGCCGTTATGGAAAAGTATATATCGATGAACAACGGATGAGTATATACGATGTTGATGACAACGATTGGCAAACCGTTATAAACAATGGACCAACTATTGATCAATGGAATAATAATTTCATTAACAATAACGGCAACAACAATAATGTTTGGAATAACAATAATAACAACAATAACAACGGTTGGAACAATAACAATAACAACAACAACGGCTGGAATAATAATAACAACAACAATAATGGCTACAACTGGAATGGAAATAATTGGAATGCCAATGGATGGAATGGTACCAATCGCCCAATGAATGATCAATCTTTTCAGCAGTTAAAACAAACTTTAACCAATGAAGCTTTTGATGATACAAGAAGTACTATTGCTAAGCAAGTATTAGGTATCAACTATTTTACATCCGAGCAAGTAAGACAATTAGTAAAGCTATTCACATTTGATACTGGTAAGTTAGATATTGCAAAGTTTGCGTATAAGAATACCGTAGATAGAGGCAACTATTATGTAATTTATCCCGAGCTTACATTTAGCAGCTCAAAAGATAATTTGGCTAAATACATTCAAGCATTCAGGTAAATTGATTTTTGGATACGAACAAGCAAAAGCCCCTTTTTATTAGAAAGGGGCTTTTTTATGGAATAGATTTTTAATTTATTTCTTGAAAATTTCAGCCATTGTAATTCCAATATCTGCCGGGCTAGCTACTACATGAATGCCACATTCTGTCATGATTTTCATTTTTGCAGCGGCAGTATCATCAGCACCACCAACAATTGCTCCTGCATGACCCATTCTACGTCCGGGAGGCGCTGTTTGTCCGGCTATAAAACCAACAACAGGTTTTTTATTTCCGGTAGATTGAATATAATGTGCAGCTTCAGCTTCCATGCCTCCGCCAATTTCGCCAATCATTACAATAGCATCGGTTTCGGGATCATTCATAAACAATTCAACGGCTTCTTTAGTAGTTGTACCAATGATTGGATCGCCTCCAATACCAATTGCTGTAGAAATACCTAAACCGGCTTTTGCTACTTGATCGGCAGCTTCGTAAGTTAATGTGCCAGATTTAGACACAATACCAACACGGCCTTTTTTGAAAATAAAGCCCGGCATGATACCCACTTTACATTCGTCGGCAGTGATAACACCCGGACAGTTTGGCCCAATTAATCGGGTATTTTTTCCCAATAAATAATTTTTCACTTTAACCATATCCTGAACTGGAATACCTTCTGTAATACAAACTACCAATCCAATACCGGCATCAGTAGCTTCCATGATGGCATCGGCAGCAAAAGCTGGTGGTACAAAAATGATGCTTACATCGGCTCCTGTAGTTTTTACTGCATCGGCAACGGTATTGAAAACGGGTTTTTCAAGATGGCTATTGCCTCCTTTTCCGGGAGTAACACCGCCAACTACATTGGTACCATATTCAATCATTTGTGTGGCATGAAAAGTACCTTCTGTACCGGTAAAGCCCTGTACAATAATCTTGGAGTTTTTATTAACTAATACTGACATGGGATGATTTTAATGCGCAAAATTAAGGTTAAATACGCACCGAATGTGGTAATTTTTTGTATTTATTCTCGAATTTCTTTGAAATCTTAGTGCAGCTTATAAACTGTACAGCAATAAATCATTAAAATTTTGGAGCGAAGATAGTTTTAGGTCGGCAGCATGAAATCTTGCATCCTGACTATCATTAGCTGATGGAATGGCTACACATTTCATTCTGGCGGCTTTTGCTGCAATTAAGCCATTGAACGAATCTTCAAAACAAATACATTCTAAAGGATTGGCGTTTAATTCGGCTGCGCAATTGAGGTAAACTTGCGGATGCGGTTTACCCAAGGGTAAATTTTCTCCAGAGCAAATAGCTTGCAGATAATCTCTTAAACCCAACTTTTCAACAACTACATTTACCAATTCCATGGAGGAAGAAGTTGCCAGTCCTATTTTAAATTTCCTGTCTATAAAATAATTGATGATATGCGCAACGCCGGGTAATGCTTTACCCCTGGTTTGAACTTTTTCTATAACTTTTTTTACGATGGCTTTTTCTGCAGCAACATAATCTTCTTGTACATTGAATTTTGCAAACCACCATTCAACAAACTCTTTAGAGCGCATACCCGTTGTAGAAGCATATTGAGCTGAGGTAAGCGTAATGCCGTAATGTATAAAAACTTCGGCGGCCGCTTCGTGCCAAAATGGTTCTGAATCGATTAACAATCCATCCATGTCGAAAATTACCGTATTCAATTGCATGGTGCAAATATATCAACTTCGGCAACTTCTTTGATACAGCAGATTTATTACGAAGTACTATTTCCATAAAACACATTTCCTGTATATTGCAGTCACGATACTTGCTAAACTTAAGTCTGATGTCATCTTTTTGGGAAAAATTTAAGGAAACAAAACTGGTGAAAGGAACGGTATATTCCGTTGTTGGGGCAATTTCGTACCCTGGCCTTAATCTCATTAATAAGTTAGAGATTAATGGTATGGAAAATATCAGTAACCTGCCAAAGCAAAATGTGCTTTTTGTAAGCAATCATCAAACCTATTTCGCCGATGTAATTACGTTTTTACATATTTTTTGTGCGGTAAGTTGGCGTAAGAAAAACAAATTGGGCATTCCTTATTATTTATTATGGCCATTTACTAGAGTGAAATATGTTGCGGCAGAAGAAACGATGAAAAGCAATTGGATCAGCAAATTGTTTTCACTTGCAGGTGCAATAACCGTAAAACGTACTTGGCGCTCAGAAGGACAAGAAGTGCGCCGCAATTTAGATCCCAGCGATACCCGTAAAATAGAAAGAGCATTACAAAGCAATTGGGTTATTACTTTTCCGCAAGGTACCACCAAGCCTTTTGCTCCGGGAAGAAAAGGCACTGCATTTATTATCAAACATCATCGTCCTATTGTTGTTCCTGTAGTTATCAATGGTTATTGGAGAGCTTTTAATAAGAAGGGATTGAAGTTTAAAAAAAGAGGCTCTCATTTATCGGTAACATTTAAACCTCCAATGGATATCGATTATAACGATACACACGAAAATATCCTCGAAAAAGTAATGGATGCTATTGAACAAAGTAAACAATATATGCTAAAGGGGAAGCATCATTTGATGAGCAAATTGGATAAATGATCTGGGTTTAGAAGTTTAGGGGTTTAGGGTTTAGATAGTGCCTAAAAACTTTAGAAACTGTATAAACTTTAGAAGCTTTATAAACTAAGTTTAGAAGTTTAGGGGTTTAGGTGGCAACCCAATACTTTAGAAACTCCATAAACTTTAGCATCTGTATAAACTCACTCATCCCAACAATCTACCCTTTCGTAAAATACGCCTTCAATTCATCTGCATCTTCGGGTTTCATTTTTCCACCTAATATTAAACGAATTTGACGGCGGCGTAATGCACCTTCAAACAATTGTTTTTCTTCAGCTGTTTCGGGAATCAATTCGTTAACGGCGCGAGGCTTACTATTGGGATCTAAGGCAACAAATGTATAATAGGCTTCATTGCTTTTGTATTTGTATTGATGCAACACATCTTCTCCCCACACTTTCATATGCACTTCCATGGAAGAATTGAATGCACGGGTAACTTCGGCTTCAATATGTACTACATTGCCCAATTTAATAGGCGATTCAAATGAAATATTATCTACCGAAGCAGTAACCACCGGAGCGCCACAATGTTTCATTGCCGATAAAGCAGCAGCAATATCCATCCAATACATTAATCTTCCGCCCATTAAATTACCAAAAGTGTTGGTATCGTTGGGAAGCACCAATTCGGTCATAATTACTTGCGATTCTTTCGGTGTTTTAGCTTCCATGTGTTTCATTTTTGCGAAGATAAACAGCTTTATTCGTTTTACAGTTTAATGTGGTACACCTGCAAAATAATGAAGCGTAGATATGGTACGGATAGTCATGCATTTGCTGCATTCGAATGATTTATATGCGAATCATTTTATGTGCCCTTAAAACATCTAAGGTTAATGGATTGCCTGCAGTAATATTCTTATATGCAATTACATCGCAAAGCATAGCATGGTGATCTCCGGCATCCATTTGATCAATAATATTTAAATGCATTACCGATATGCAATTTTTTAAAATCGGAAAATTTCGCCAATCACTTAAGATTTTTCGTTTGTTTAAAATGGCCATCTTATCAATTTGATGTCCCGATTTTTTACCCAATACATCTACTAATCGGAATTGATCTTCTGACAATAATTGTAAAACGAAATTTCCGGATACATTTATGTTTTCTAAAGTTTTGGT
>JBMOEQ010000030.1:0-20316 GCA_049314655.1 Ferruginibacter sp.
AATGCCATCCATCGTATCTGGATTGCCTGCTTTACCAATACCTGCAATTTTACCATCTTTAATGCCAATATCGGCTTTAACAATTCCCCAATGATCAATAATGATAACGCTGGTGAGTACAAAATCTAATACCCCTTCGTTTCGTGTAGCCGTAGCCGATTGTGCCATACCATCGCGAATGGTTTTTCCACCTCCAAATTTGGCTTCATCGCCATAAACGGTGGCATCGCTTTCTACTTCTATGATGAGTTCGGTATCTCCTAAGCGAACTTTATCGCCGGTAGTTGGACCAAACATATTGGCATATTTTATTCGGGAAATGGGAAAACTCATGGCAGTTGATTTTTAAATTGAAGGAGTTTAGCTTTTTCTATAGATGCCGATTGAATTGAAGCATCTGTAGTTAGGCCATTGGTAAGATTGTTAAAACCATGAATGATACGGTTGCCGCCAAATGTTACTAAGGTTACAGTTTTTTCTTCACCGGGTTCAAAACGCACGGCTGTACCTGCTGCGATGTTGAGGCGGAAGCCAACCGTAATTGCTCTATTAAAAGCCAGTTGTTTATTGGCTTCAAAAAAATGAAAATGAGAGCCTATTTGAACAGGTCTATCTCCGGTATTCACGACATGCACTTCTATGGTAGTACGCCCTGCATTGCATTGTATGGGATCGGGTTTTAAAAAATATTCGCCGGGTATCATGGTGTTGGGTTTATAGTGTTTATAAGGTTTATAGGGTTTGTAAAGTTTATAAAGGTTGGAGTGTTTTGTCTATTCACTTTAGAAACTTTATATGCTTTAAGTTTATAGGGTTTGTAAAGTTTATAAAGATTATAGGGTTTCTAAAGGGTGGTGTCTTTTAACTTTAGCAACTTTATAAACTTCCCCCTCCTCTAATAGGATCATGTACAGTAACCAATTTTGTTCCATCGGGGAAAGTGGCTTCAATTTGTATGTCGTGAATCATTTCGGGAATGCCTTCCATAACATCGTTGCGGGATAAAATTGTAGCGCCGTATTGCATGAGTTCGGCAACAGATTTTCCATCACGTGCGGCTTCTTGAAGATGGCTGCTGATATAAGCAATGGCTTCGGGATAATTGAGTTTTAAGCCACGTGCTTTTCTTTTTGCGGCTAATTCGCCGGCAAGAAAGAGCAATAATTTTTCGGTTTCTCTTGGTGATAAATGCATGCTGATTTAAATAATTAAAGATGAAATGGCAAGTAATCGCAGCATTATCGTACAGTGATGAAGTTAAGAAAAATGCGGTGAATTACGATTGAAGCAGTGAATTATTTTATGTGGAATTGTTGTAGTGTTTGCGCATACAACATTGGAAATTGTCTTCACGTTAAATTAATTCATTATTCGTGTCTTCAGAAACCTTTGTCCTAGAAAATGTTGAATGTTATAGCCGGAAGTGTGTTTATAGTGTTGGTAGGTTATAAAGTCTCTACACTAAACCCTAAACACCTAACCTTCTAAACTAACCTTGCTCCGCCGTTTTTTATCCTCCTTACATTGTTGCTTTTCTTTCTTTATTAACGTTATTTCCGCTTGTACATACCATTAGGTTCATGCAGTTTTGTGGTAGTAAAATTTTTTACCGTACCTCAATAAAATGACATGAAAAAACTATGCTTGTTTTTGTCAATGGTGTATTGTGTAAGTGTGTGGGCACAAGATCGTAAATTATCTATAGTGCCGATTAGGGCATTTGAACATCAATTGCAACCCTTATTAAAAGCACATAGTAAGTATATAGCTGCTTTAAATAATCATCAAGGTAGTGCTGCAGAAAATAAACATATTCTTATTCAATATGAAGAGAATAGAAACAACATCATTCAATTAAAAATTCGTTTCATCACAGAAAACAATCAAACGGTTGAAGCGTTGAAAATGTATGCCGGCTTATTTTATTGGCTCGATTATGCAACAAGAAAACGGGTATTTAAAATACTGCATCCAACTTTACACAAACATTCTATTGCTATTGAATTAGCTGCATTATTACAATAAGTTACTGCTCTTGATCGAAATAAATTTTGTAAAAATATTTTCCTGTTTGTTCATCGTAACCCCTTTCAATTAAATCTTTATTGCCATGAATATAGATGTGAAAATTTCTATCCAACTTTAAAATGCTTTTATAAACACGGGCCTGTTTTTTTACAGCTGCATTAGAAATATCAAAAGCATCGGGAATAGGTAAATCGTATTGTTGTTCAAATTGGGTTTTGTATTGCTTAAAGGATTCAATACCCGGATCGTTGCCAATTACCTCTTCGGCAAATCCATTTAAATCAAATGCTTCGTTTTGTTTAAAATATCGGATAGATCTATTGAGTAAATCTATCTTTTCTGTTTTAGAAATTTCAAATTCTTTATCGATTTGTTCAGTAACATAATTTTTACAAAGCGTGAGTGCGGTATTGGTTTGGGTATATTCATCGCTCCTGATTTTCAATTGTAAAAATTCATCTATCCAATAATGGGCTTCAGTATTTTTATTGGTTTGATCAATAACCATTACCCTATAGCCTTCTTCTTTTTCTACATTTAAAATCAAACAACCTTTATCTAACTTCTTAATATTAATGCCATCAATTTCATATTGAACCTCTACACCAAATTTGTTGGTTTTAACTTTTAAAAACGGTTCCTTGTTTTCCGATTTAAATAAACCCAATGCATCTACTATCATGCCATCTGCTTGGATGTCTTTAAACAGTACTATATAAAACTCGCCGTTTTTTATTTTAGGATGGTTACTGGTATTGTATAAATGTTGGGTAAGCGCAATACTGCTATCGTGAAATTTATAGGGTTCATTGAAAATGATGTTGCAGAAATGATACACTTCATTAAGGGTTGGATTACCACTGCTATGGTGTAAACGATAGGTTTCCGGAATTTTTTCAAAAGGCTGGATGAAAAACTGCATCAATAATCGGGTTAACGTTTCATCTACCAATGGAAAGGGTTGCTCGGAAAGTGTGCAGGGCTCCGAATTAGCCTTATTACCCGATTTATGAATAGATAACTGTTCTATTGTAGCTTCAAAAGCAGTAATCATGGAATTTTACATTAAATGAGGCGCAAATGTAGCAACAAATCGAGTGGACAAATTCAAATGAGCTTGGAGATGGTTGAGGTAGGGGCAAAAAAAAGGCCCGGATAGAAATCCAGCCCGTTTTAAATCCAATATCCTATGAAAAACCATCCTTTAAACGCACAAGATTTCCTTTTATTGTATGAAAGCGGAAAAAGTTAAACAAAAGGTCGATTTTTTTGATAGCCCCTTGAATATTTTACCGCAGTTTATTAATGCATTTTTTTAAGCATTTTGAAGTGCTTTTTTTAAATATTAGTCCCAGAATTTTATTGTGTACCAAAAAACAATATTTTTTCTGCAGCACACAATAAAGAATTTTATTGCCATATTTCATTTGTTGTCATTTAAAACAGTATGATTATCAACAAAATCATTTTTCTACTTAATAAATACACGATAGTGTTGTACGTAGTTTTACTAAGTAGTTTTACGAGCCATTCTTTTGGTTGCAGTATTTACTGTATTGTGTAAAAAGAGCAATACTGCGCTTGTTTTCGAACCAATCTCTTTGCATCTTTACATCATCAGTTACCAATAATAATTGATTCAAAAAATCCCGTAGAAAAATCCAATATTCCGCATGTAAAAGTGCAAAGAAAACCAAATCCAATGTCTGAGTCGGCCTAAAAAACAGACTAAAAAAAACCAGATCACGACCTAAAGAAAACGAAAACCAATATCCGAGTTTATGCCTTAAAAAGCGATGATAACTCAAAAACCGTAATCCAAACGCTGTAGAAAGCAACCTAATTCCAATGTCTGGGTGAATGAATAAAATCAGGAACCCAAAAAAACCAATTTTTCCAATATCCTGGTCTGCTACGGCAAACCGAGAAAATCCAACACTGAAACCAGAAAAGTAATTTTCTGATGAGGCTAAGCCTCGAATTTTTTTGAATTTTGCTTGCAGATAAAATTGCAATGCATTAAAAGGATCCAACTTCCACAGACTATGAAAAACCAATGTAGCTGTGGAAGTTTTTACATTTAAGAATGGCTTAGGCCTTTACTATAAAAAGCTTAAAGCTTTAATGTATAAAAGTTGAACAATCGTTTTGCCCGTTTATAATTCGTTTCTCGAAAGCATTTTGAATATTCGTCGTTAAAGTTTTGGGGTTATCACCCGATTAAAGTTCCTGCTGGAACTTTTTTTATTACCTGCCTCCTTTAATATTCCCTTTTTATTTTGTGCATATTTGAACGTTGCAGGTAATGCACTCGCAGAATTCCTTAAATTCGACAATAAAATCTAAATTTGATAATAATCATTAGCAAAATGACCAAACAAATTATTATTGAACGAACATTGAAAGTAATTAATCAGCTTCCTGAAGACAAAGCAGAAGAAATTTCAGATTTTGCAGATTTTGTTTTTAAACGTTATGAAGAAAACGAGTTAACAAACGGAATTCAGAAATTAACTTCTGAAAGTCAGGCATTTGATTTCTTAAAAAATGAAGAAGAAGTCTATTCTATTTCAGACTTAAAAGAAATTTATAATGGCCAAAGGTGATATAGTGCTTATAACTTTCCCATTCACTAACTTAACTGGAAGTAAATTAAGGCCTGCTGTAATCATTATTGAATCTTCTCTTGATTTTACAGTTTGCTTCATAACAACTCAATTACAATGGCAAGAAATCACAGACGTGGAACTTGCGCCAAATTCTTCAAACGGTTTAAGAATGCAATCTTTAATTAGAACAAGTAAAATTGCGACATTAGATAAATCTTTAGCTAAGGGTCTTTTAGGTCAATTGACTTCAAATTAGCTTTCAGATTTAAATGAAAAACTAAAAACATTACTTCGTTTAAATTAACAAATAACACATACTTACAACTTTTGCTCTATTCAATTGGGTTTTGACAAGGTTACAGCGGTGTTAGCCCACTACCCCACATCTTTAACGGCCAGACCGATCCGAAAGTTTCTGAACGCTTAATTTCAAATGTATTTTCCTACATCTAATTTGCGATAATGGTTAGCCGGAATACTAATTTCAACTACAGATTAAAGCCGTTAACGATACCTGCTATAACTTATAAAATAAATTATGCAAAGAAGACATTCGAAAATACCATTCATTGGGTATCCCAATATTTTCCACATTTTTTAACTTCATTGTATTAAAATATACAGATGAAAAAATTTTGTTTTACCGTGGCTTTTTGTTTTGCACTACTGTTAAGTGGAAATGCACAAAATGGATTTGTAAAAATTGGCACATTAAATTTTGATTGGGTAGATGAAAATTGTTACGATAATAGAATTGCTTTTCAACTGAATAAAAAATTGGGATTTTGTGATTCTACCGGAACTATAAAAATAGCAGAGCAATTTAGCGGCCGTTCTGTCTTTATTAATGGTTATGCAAAAGTTACCAAGGATGGAAGCAACTATTTTTATATCAATACCAAAGGAGAGCCCTTATTGAATAAAAATAACGAACAAATAATGCCTATTGGCAATGATGGATTTTATCGTACCACTGAAGGCAAAACAATATTTTACGACAAGAACTTGAATGAAACAGGCGAGCTTCCAATTAAACAACTGTTCACCGGTGATTATGCAAACGGTTTATTTCCTGTACTCAACAATAATAACTTGTGGGGCTTTGCAGATCTTTCTCCTAAAATTATAATTCCATGTGTTTATAGTAGTACCAATGCATTTAAAGATGGTTTGGCAGTTGTAAGAAAAGGTGCATTAAATGAAAATAAAACCGGGGTAATTAATACGCTGGGAGAAGAAGTGGTGCCGCTTCAATATCATTTAATTTTTAGAATGTATAACTATTGTATCCTTGAAAAAAATGAACAACTTCAATTTTTCGATATCGCTCAAAAAAAAATGGTAACCGAACAGGTGGAGATGCGTTGGTACAAATACTTAAGCCAATACAACAGCCATTTTAAAATTGCAAAAAATGCGCAAGGCGAATTGGCATTATTTAATCAATCGCTAAAACAAACCTGTGTTATTGCCTATGATGATTGCAAAATTGTAGATGATGCAACCGGTTTAATTGCTGTTAAAAAAGATAATTTATGGGGATTAATCAATCAAACCGGACAAGAAGTTATACCCTGCACATACGATGAAATTGGGCCAGTTCAAAATGGATTGATGAAAGTGGTGAAAAAACAAATCAATGGATATTTAGATCAAACCGGCAAACTGGTAATTCCACTTCAATTTACAAACAGCGGTAGTTTTTATTCAAAATATATAACAGCAAAATACAAAAACGGATATATTGTACTTCGACCAAAATCTAATGCTGAATTAAAAAAAGAAACACAACTCATCGCTCAAAAAAAATTACCTACTGCAGAGGCTTGTTTTGATTTGGCTTTAACAGATGCCAGCATAAAAGTTAATGAACAAAAAACTGAACAACCAACCAATGATGATTTTGAAAAAAGAAATAGCAAGCAGCAAGTTTTAGCCCGACAAACCGCTAATTATTTAAAATATTTTTTAGCCTTTAACGAAAGTTTCGATAATTGGATTAAAGCATCTACTGCATGTTTAAAAGCCCCTATTACTAAAACCTGCACCGATTATCAATGGCGCCATTCATCCGATGTAGTATATGCTTTAGTTGGTATTTTAAAAAACTTAAAAAATATGCGAAGCGAATTAGAAACGCTTAAAAAAGTAGATTTCGCGTATTTATGCAATAATAATAACAACAGTATTTTAAAAAATATTGATGCCCAAATTAAAACAATCAATTTGTTTTTAGATGCCCATGAATTAACACTGAACAGCGAAACTAAACTGCTTCAAAGTTATTCTATAGAAGGAGGCGATTTTACCAGATATGCCAAACAAATAAAATCATTGGCCAATTATCAAATGACTAAATCTGATCCACAATTATTAACCATTGACGATTCGGGTAAAGCAATGAAAAAACTATTTGAAAGTTGTAAATAATTGACCAAATCATTGCCCTTTGAAATAAGTTATATAAAAAGCTACACTGCACCATTGTATTTCATCAATTCAACAAAAAATACAAGCCAACATTATAATCTTTCTTGATTATTTGATCATTTATTTCAAATGCAAAAAACATTTTTGAAATAACTACAATTTTTCCTTCCACCAACTACAAGCTATAATTTATGATATGCAGCTTTTGGTTTTTTAAACCGCTATAA
Organism: Ferruginibacter sp.; assembly: GCA_049314655.1. Classification (GTDB taxonomy): domain Bacteria; phylum Bacteroidota; class Bacteroidia; order Chitinophagales; family Chitinophagaceae; genus Ferruginibacter. Next base: position 7,295 of record JBMOEQ010000030.1, read on the forward strand.
ATCAATGCTTTAAATTATTACTTAGAAGTATTACTACAAAGATTTTTGATTGTAGTTACATGAAACCATGTGATATCACTATTTTTTAGGAGTATAGGCCGCCGTAGATTTGTGTAAGAAAGGGAGAGAAAAGATATCGTCTTTCAATTTCTAAAAAAAACCAAATCCTATAAAAAACAAGAACCGAATTCCGAATCAATGTTTAACCGCAAAGATTCAAATCCAAAAAATCCAAGAGCAACAATAAAACGTCCGTATCCTGGGTCTATGCTGTAAAAAGCGATGATGACCAAAACCAAAAAAGTCCGTTATTCTAAAGAAAACCTTGAAAACCGTATCCGAAAAATCAACGCTTAACCGCCGAGATTTGAAAACCAACAGTTCACTATCCTATTAAAACTAAAAAGTCCGTATCCGGTCTATGCTGTAAAAAGCGATGATGACCAAAAACCAAGAAGTCCGTTAACCTATTGAAACCAAGAATCAGTATCCTTGTCTATGCCGTAAAAAGCGATGATGACAGAAAAACCAAGAAGTCCGTTATTCTGAAGAAAACTAAAAAAATCAATGTGTTACTTATGCCGTAAGAAGCGAAGATAGTAGCGATAAGCATTGATACAGGTACAATAAAATGTATTCTGGGAGGTAATCCTCAAAAGCTCTGATCCCGAATTAGCCGAAAGGCAGTTCCCGACCGTCTTGTACTTCCACAGTGGTGAAAACTTCTGTGGAAGTTCTTTTTTATGGCAATAGATGCGTAGTTCAATAAAAATGGGATAATCATCGAGGTCATCCCTAACCCAATAATTATCCCACTATAATATAAATTGTCTTTATTAAGCTTGTTGTACCAATTGTACACCAAAATGCAATTTCACTTCTTCAGAAACTACTACACTGCCGGCTTCCGTAACTGCACCCCAAGTAAGTCCAAAATCTTTACGGTTAATTTTTCCGTTGATTTCAAAACCTACTTTTATTTGTCCGTATGGATCTGTTACAATACCACCAAATTCAACATTTAATTGAACCGTTTTGGTTACGCCATGTAAACTTAACGCTCCTGTTAAGATATAATCCGAATCGGCTTTCTTTTCAAATGAAGACGATTCAAAAGTTAAAACAGGAAATTCTGCTGCATTAAAAAAATCTGCACTTTTTAAATGACCATCTCTTTGTTCATTACCGGTATCAATGCTATCTACTTTAGCTTCAAACAAAATTGTAGCATCGGTAAAATCTTCATTGCTGCCTTCTAAGCTTCCCGAAAAATCATTGAAGCTTCCGGTAACATTAGTAATCATCAAGTGTTTTACTTTAAATTGAATTTCGCTGTGTGATGGATCAATCGTCCATTTTTTTGTTGCCATGTTGTGTTGTTTTAAATGATGTGTAAAGTTTTTATTATTATAATTCCAGCATCGGTACTTCTATTAATAATACCTCTGCATCTGTATTTGCCGTAATGTTAATAGCTGCTGTATCCCAAACACCAAAACCATCGCGTTCATTTAAAGTTTGATTGTTTACAGCAACCGAACCTTTCAACACAAATACATATACGCCGTTGCCCGCTTTATTCAATGTATAGGGAAGTTGAATACCTTGATCTAAATTGCCCAAATGAAACCAAGCCTCTTGTTGTATGCGTACACCATTTGCACTTGCATTTGGTGCAACAATTTGCTGAAGTGTATTTTTTCGATCTGCCGAATTCAATGTAATTTGATCATACCTAGGCGCAATATCTTGTTGATTAGGTATCACCCAAATTTGTAAAAATTTTACAGGTGCATCTTTATGCTTATTGTATTCGCTATGCGTTATGCCGGTGCCTGCACTCATAATTTGAATGTCGCCGGCTTTAATTACCGCCACATTGCCCATACTGTCTTTATGCTCCAAATCGCCCTCCAAAGGAATACTGATAATTTCCATATTGGCATGTGGGTGCGTACCAAAGCCCATTCCCGGCGCTACGGTATCATCATTGAGTACACGCAATGCACCAAAATGCATTTTTTCGGGATTATAGTAATGCGAAAAACTAAAACTGTGAAAGCTGTTCAACCAACCCAAATTGGCCTTACCTCTGGTGTTGGCTGAATGATATACTGTTTTCATAACATTTCTTTTGAGGTACAAAGATGGCCCCATTGAAAGGTGTAAAACAATAAACCAGGTTAAGAAAAAAACTTAATGCAGATTAAGAAAACAGCAGTTAAAACCAGGGTTCATCAAGCATTAATAGCCTTTTACAGGAAACTTTTTAAACAAGTTGGGCTCTTTTTGTTGGATAGATTTAAGCAATAACGCTTCGGCATTTTTACCATCGGCAACTTCGTATTTATATTTAGTAGTGCCAATTTTTTTGGATTGAAAAAATCCATCTACAAAACTATACTGTGTAAGCGCATATCGATGTTCGCCAAAATGCGCTTCTCCTTCATGCATATTCCAAATGCCATCTAACACAATAAACGATGCGTCGTTTTTGGCATGGGCTACTAAGGTTAATTCGCCACTGCCATCAAATAAAGTATTCAATGTCATTTTCCCATTTTGCATGGTAACATGATACCAAGTACTGAGCGAACCCGATCCGCCATAACTTTTATTAAGTTCTACAAACAATTTTCCGGTATCGGCAGTAGCAGCATTATTGGCTTTGTAAAAACGACAATTGATATAGGGTTGATCTCCCGGCGCTGCAATTATTTTTTTAGCATACACCAATTTACCGTTGCGCATAGATTGTACCAACAAAGTAAGCGGCGCGGCGCTATAACCTGCATATGCTTCATTTTCATAAGCTTCAAAATTTTCATTGAGCTTATCTCTTAAAAGATACAATGTATAAAACGACCCATCAATTTTTGTCATGTTGATGATGGTATCTAAACGATAAATAGCTGTATCGGTATAAGGTGTAATAGACTGTGCATTCAGTTGATTAAAACTGATAACTACAAGCGCAATAAGCAATACTTTTTTCATCTGAGGTATAATATATTTTCACCCACAGAGATAAGGTTTTTATTGATGTGCCGTCATACCCTTCAATACGTATTTTATTACTCTGCTTTTTTGGCGTAGTATAAAATTTCATTGGCCTTACCAAACACCAACTCCTTATTATTGACTTTATAAATGAAGAAAGAAAGCGACGCATTGGTTGTAGTAATCACCATTTCAGTTGCAGCCATTTGAACAAAGCAAGGATACTCCATTGTTTCATCATCGTTGTATAAAGTAATGCTACCACCCTTACCGGTGCTGATTAAACTGTCGGAAATTTCTAAACGTTTTACCAATTGCTTGGGCAATACAACCGAGCCTGGTTTTGCTTGGCGACGATACACATTCCATTTACCCACCAACTGATCTACCGATACTTCAATAGGCGTTGTAAAACTTTCTTGCACTACCGAATCGTAACCAACACTTTCGAACCAAAATGTTTCGATTTTATTAAACGTATGTATAAACAAATCTTGATTATCTAACACCATGTTCTTTTTATCTAATGAAAGAATGGTAAACACATCAGCAGCAGCTACCAACTCGTTATCAGCTTCAATAGTATAAGCGCCGGTTAAATTGGGATTATTGCCTTCTCTTGTTACCACTTTTTCGCGGTTGGCAAAGTGCAGGTACAAAGTATCTTTAATAGGCACATTTTCTTTGGCTTTATTGGTGCGGTTTACTTCAATCCATTTTCCGGCCAATTGCTCTGCAGTATATGCCGGTGTTGCTGGTTGGCGTTGGATATTTTTTTTCACCGGCGCATTAGAGGTTACACCTTTTCTAGTTACTTTTTGTGCCGTTGTAATTTCGACAATCAACAGTAAAGCAAACAGGGCTAAACATATTTTTTTAATCATGGTAAAGTCATTTAGTAGATAGACGATAGGGTTGCATACTTAGATGCACGCAAAAGCTACAGCATTCTTTGCATAGAAAAACTGATGCAATGCTATATTATAAAATTAAGGTGAATTTTAACAGCTTCAAAACAATAGGATAGTGTTTGCTGTACTTATAATCATTGGTTCATTTGTTCGCCAATTTCGCCCCAACCTTTCCATTTGCGTTTGAAATATCGAATAAGCAAAGCAAAACTAATGAGGAAGGCCATGTAAAAAACGATATTGTACCAATGTGGAGTACCTTCAAAAAAAGCTAAATTAAAATATATACCGGCAGTCATGTTCACCAATAACCACAACATCGTCATGGATAAGGTTTGAACAATGGTTATTAAAAATAATCGTACATCCGGTTCCATAAGCAATGGGTTGAGTAAACGTAGCTATTTGATTTGTAATTTTTTTAAATCGGCCAATGCACCATTAAACACATTAAAATCTACATACGCATCTATTCCATTCACGCGGCCCATTTCATTGTGTTGCCAAAAATGCCATGGGCGCTTTATCCTTGGTTTATCTTTCACTAAATAATGTGCCACCCAAAGCGGATATGCATCAAATTTATCAGCTAAGTAATTTTCATAAAAATCGGCATTGGTGTAAATAATCGGTTTCACGCCATATTTAGCTTCTACCAATTGCAACCATTCGGCCACTCGTTCTTGCAGTTGTTTAACACTCGTTCGGCCAATTTGTTCTACATCTAATACCGGCGGAAAATCGCCCTGCTCCAAATCAACATTTGTAATAAAATTTTTAGCCTGTTCTTTTCCGCTTTTGCCGGCATTAAAAAAATGATAAGCACCCCTAGGCATACCGGCAGCTTTGGCTTCATACCAATTTCTCCTAAATCGTCCATCAATACTTTCAATACCCTCGGTAGCTTTCATAAAACAAAATTGCAACTGAATATTACCCACTTTCATGGCTTTTACTTCATCCCAATCTATTTTGGCTTGGTGATGACTAACATCAATGCCATGCACCGAATAATTAATAGGAATATCTATCCCAAATGCCGGATACCGAATAAAGCGCGGTTTATTTAAATAATTGCTGGCATAATAAGTGGCGGTAACTAAACCGGCCAACGATACCACAATTAAAAAGAGTTGTAGGGCAGAATTGCCTTTGCGTTTTTTTGCCAAATCAATAAATTATTGGTTGCAAAATTGCAGAAAATGGATGTAATGATTCGTGAATTTTATAAAAACGCATTGATTATCAATGAAAAAATTATTCTAAACCCCTTTTTTTAACACCCAAATTGCAATAAGTGCCGGTATGCTTCGTTATGTTTGCCACCCTTTCACCTTAAAAATTGATAACCCATACAAATTGTAACCGGAGTTTTAATTGAAATTATGCATATAAAAAAGCGTTGGATAAGCACTTTCAACATCCATCTTATCCTGATCATTCCAATATTCCTATTTACAACAATGGCTGCAAATGCTGTTGATTGTTGGGCAGATACATCTCGCAAACCTTTATTGGCAGCTATAGATAAACCGGTAAACATAAATATTACCCGTGAAGCCAATGTAGAATTTCCCGAATTATTGAAAGGCAACGAAACACAATTGTGGAGTTATATCGAAAATTTTAGCACACGTAGGCGCGAGTATATCATTCGCATGCACAACAAAGGCAAAAAACTTTTACCTAAAGCCGAAGCGGTATTGCGCAAATATGGTTTACCGGCCGAACTTAAAGTATTACTCACTTTAGAATCGGCCTACAATGGCAATGCCGTTTCCGGAGCAGGTGCCGTAGGATATTGGCAAATTATGGATGAAGTGGCTAAAGAGTTTGGTTTAAAATATACGCCCCATTTTTCGGCAGATGAAAAGAAGAAAATGCTGAAAGCCGATCCTACAAAAGCCGACAGTATTTTTAAAGCAATGGCTAAAGCTAAAGACGATAGAAAAAACTTTGTAAAATCTACCCATGCTGCTGCCCGATATTTACGCGATCGTAAACGCAACCTCAACAACAATTGGTTATTGGTAGTTGCTAGTTACAATTGTGGTGTAGGCAATGTGTGGAATGCCATTGAAAGAAGCGGCAAACCCAATGCAAGTTTTTGGGATATCAAAGCCCTTTTACCGGCCGAAACCCAAAGCTATGTAATGAATTTTATTACCCTCAATGTGTTGTTTCATAACTACGAAAAATTTGCAGCTAACCAATTACGCTTTAGTACCGAAACGTTTGAAATGCCCGATCGTTTCGAAAAAATTATGACGGATGCAATGGATGAATGGTTAAAATAGTAAACTTTATTTTTCCTTATATCATAAACCCAATTGACTTATTTGGTTCTTTACTAATAGGGCATAACTTCATTTAGCCCTACTTTTGCAACGTATGCCCAAAATAAACTGGAACGATACGTTTAATCTTTTAAGTAAACTTACTTTTAAAAGAAGTTGGAATGCCGCAAAAGTATTGGCAAGCTTTTACGCCGGCAGAATTTCTGGAAAGCCCGTTCAATGGGGTTATCCGGTTTCTATTTCTTTTGAACCTACTACCAGTTGCAACCTGCGTTGTCCCGAATGCCCCAGTGGTTTAAGGGCATTTACCCGCCCTACCGGTATGTTAGAAAACGATTTCTTTCGCAAAACCATCGATGAAATTCATCAAGAATTATTATACCTCATTTTCTATTTTCAAGGCGAGCCGTATTTGAATCCCGATTTTTTAGATATGGTAAAATACGCTTCCTCCAAAGGCATATATACCGCAACTTCAACCAATGCGCATTACTTGAATGATGCCAATGCCCAACGTACCATTGAAAGTGGTTTAGATAGATTGATTATTTCTATCGACGGTACTACACAAGAAGTATATCAACAATACCGAGTAGGTGGAAATTTAGAAAAAGTACTTGAAGGTGCACGCAATATTGTAAAATGGAAAAAAGCAACAGGCAGCAAAAAGCCCTTTGTGTTTTTTCAATTTCTGGTAGTAAAACCCAACGAACATCAAATTGAAGACATCAAACGTTTAGCCGCTGAGGTTGGGGTAGATGAAGTGCGCTTTAAAACTGCTCAGGTATACGATTATGAAACCGACCCCAATCAACTCATTCCCGAAAACGAAGCTTTCAGCAGGTATAAAAAAAATGCCGAAGGAACGTATGTAGCCAAAAACAAACTCGCCAATCGTTGTTGGAAAATGCAGCACGCCAATGTAATTACTTGGGATGGTTTGGTAGTGCCTTGTTGTTTCGATAAAGATGCCATGCACCAATTGGGTAATTTAAAAAACCAATCGTTTAAAGCCATTTGGCACAATGATAATTACAAACAGTTTCGCGCTCAATTGATGAAAAGCCGAAAAAATATAGACATTTGTGCTAATTGCAGTGAAGGCGTTTCGGTTTGGAAAGACTGATTTAACAAAACCCATTTTTACCACAGCGCTTAAAACGTTATTTTTACACATGCCTGCACTCTTCAACAACCGAATTCGGCAAGTTATTTTACTGCTCATTATCATTTTGTTGGCCTTTGTGCTTACAAAGGAATTGTTTGTTTTTTTTCCGGGATTATTAGGTGCTATAACTTTATATATCCTGCAAAGAGAAAGTTATTTCAATCTCACCCTCATTAAAAGATGGAATAAAACCGGTACGGCACTATTGTATATTTTAGTAAGTTTAGTTCTTTTTGCAGTGCCCATTTTTCTGTCCATTCAACTGTTATCGAACAAAGTTGTAGGCATGGTTAACAATCCTTCCGAAATTATTGCCAATGCAAAATTGGTTGGACACGAAGTTGAAGTACTCACCGGAATTCAATTTATTACCGATAGCAATATTCTTTCATTTCAAAAACAATTGGCCGGTTTTTTACCGGGCATACTCAATAGTACCGCTAATATTGTAAGTAACCTTGCCATCATGTTTTTCTTATTATTCTACTTGCTTACTAAAGGCAGAGAGGTAGAACGTTTTCTCAACCATTTCATTCCATTAAAAGAAGAAAATGTAACCCTGTTGGGTGAAGAAACAAAAAACATGGTAAAAGCAAATGCTATAGGCATTCCTATTTTAGCCATTATCCAAGGGGTTATTGCTACGTTAGGCTATTGGATGTTTGGCGTAAAAGACCCTATTCTTTGGGGATTTCTTACGGCAATTTGTTCTATGATTCCTATTGTAGGTACTGCTTTAATTTGGGTACCTATTACCGCATGGCTTTTTGCATCGGGCAATACTAACCACGGCATTTGGTTATTGATTTATGCTTTGGTAATCATTACCAATATTGATTATGTAGCCCGCCTTTCTATCCTACGCTCCTTAATGGATGTGCATCCTTTAGTAACCATTTTTGGCGTTATCGTTGGATTAGGATTATTTGGATTCTGGGGCGTAATTTTTGGTCCGCTCCTCATTAGCTATTTCATTATTCTCATAAAAATATACATGAACGAGTTTGGCAAATCCCAAACAGCAACACCGCAAACATGAGTATAGATAACGACATACAGCAGAGCCGGTTTAAAAGCGAGCACCAACGTGCAATGGTAAATTTAATTTATACGTATAATTGGACGACCGAGCAATTGAAACAATTACTCGATAAGGAAGACCTCACCATGCAGCAGTTTAATATTTTACGTATTCTTAGAGGAAGCGATAAACCCTTATCTACTTTACAAATCAGAGAAAGGTTATTAGATAAGATGAGCGATACTAGCAGAATTGTTGACCGCTTAGTATTAAAAGGTTTGGTGAAGAAAAATGTGTGCAAGGCCGATAAAAGATTGGTAGATGTAAACATTTCAGAAAAAGGTAAAAAACTCTTACAAAAACTCGATCTTCAAGAAGATAAAATTGAAGCCATTGTTGGCGCGCTTTCTGAATCGGAAGCCCAAACATTAAATACTTTATTAGACAAAATCCGTCACTCTCAATAAGCATTTACCGAATTATTTTATGATGAATTGTAAATTTCCAATACGTAAATCCGTACTGCTCTTGTATTGCCTATGCAGTATATTCTTTGTTTTTGCTCAACCCAAAACAGAATTCCGTGGCGCATGGATTGCAACGGTAGATAATATTGATTGGCCCTCTCAAGGTAATTTTGATAGCGATGATCAAAAAGCCGAGTTCATCAACTTACTCGATATGCACCAACGGAACGGACTAAACGCAGTAATTGTTCAAATTCGTCCCTGCGCCGATGCCTTTTATCCCTCTCCTTTTGAACCTTGGAGCGAGTGGCTTACCGGAAAGCAAGGTGTTGCTCCAGAACCTTATTACGATCCGTTAGAATTTATGATTGATGAAGCCCACAAACGCGGACTTAGTTTTCACGCTTGGCTTAATCCCTATCGTGCCGAATGGAATATTAGTGCCAATGCCGTAACCCCTAACCATATCACCCGTTTATATCCAGGGTGGTTTGTAGCATATGGTGGTAAACGTTACTTCGATCCCGGCAATAAAGAAGCCCAAGAATATGTAGTAAATGTTGTAAAAGATATTGTAAAAAGATATAAGGTAGATGGCATCCATATGGACGATTATTTTTACCCTTACCCCATTCCGCGTTTACAATTTCCGGATAGTAAAACTTTTCAACTCTATGGAAAAGGACTAAAAAGAGATGATTGGCGCAGAAGCAATACCGATTCTATCATTGCCAAAATTCATCGGGTAATTAAAGCCGAAAAAAAATCATGTGCCTTTGGAATTAGTCCGTTTGGTGTTTGGCGTAATATCGATCGCGATCGCATCAACGGCAGCCGAACCAATGGCGCCCTTAGCAATTACGACGATTTGTATGCCGATATCCTCAAGTGGATGAAAAAAGATTGGATTGATTATGTAGCCCCACAACTCTATTGGGAAATTGGGCACCGCATTGCCGATTTTAATGTTCTGATAGATTGGTGGGATAAAAACACTTACGGTAAAGGATGTTACATTGGCTTGGCCATTTACCGTGCCGGTAATAATTCGCATTGGCGCGATAAAACACAAATTCCTCGACAAATTCAAGCCATTCGAAAAAAAGCCAATTTAAATGGAATGGTATTTTACAGCAGCAAAAGTTTCGAAAAAAACCCTAATGGTTGGTGCGATAGCTTAAGGAACAATTATTTTAAAGATCCCGCCTTGGTACCGGTAGTAAAGTGATTTTTATAAACTGGTAATCATCAATATTACCAAAGTAAATAACAACACAAAAAAGGGAAGGAGTAATTTTTTGTTAGCCTGCTTTTTTTCCAATTCAGGAAGTTCATTAAATGCCGCAACCGTTTTAGCATAACGCTGTGCCGAGCCTATGGTATAGTTTATTATAACATAAATAATAAAGAAAAGCGGTAAGGCTATTAATTTACCCATCGTTCTTCCCGATGAATGGCCAAATGTTTTCCTCAACATCCTTTGAAAAGATCTGCCCATTGAAGGATCTAACTTGTTCAGTAAAATAAAAACAATCAAAATCACTAAAAAAACCATCACTGCTAAAAAGATATTTCCATTCAACCTGCCCTTATTGCCATCTTTTCCTTGTTGAGCAATTTCATGATGCTGACCGCCGTAAAGTGCTTCTAAAAATGTCATTATCGTTTTTTTTCAAAACTACAGCATTCCCAAAATTTCAATATCCGTGTAATACGGTATTCTTTTAAAAGGTACATTTTTTATGTTTTAGTCTACTAGAAACACATTCTTTCCGCTCAATTCACTATTTTGCCAACTTAACATGAAATTGCTTTCGCCCCTTATATCTCGATTGGCCCGAATGCGCCTTTGGCGTATAGAAAACTGGAGTAAACATCCGGTTGCCAAACAGCGGGAGGTATTGCAAGAATTGGTTACCGCAGCGCAATACACTGAGTTTGGAAGAAAATATCATTTCAACCGATTATTTACCCTTAGGGAATTTAAAAAAAAAGTGCCCATTCAAGAATACGAGCAGTTTAAGCCGTATATCGAAAGAATGATGAACAACGAAACCAACATTCTATGGAATACCCCCATCACTTGGTTTGCAAAAAGCAGCGGAACTACATCTGATAAAAGTAAATTCATCCCCATCAGCGATGAAAGCTTAAAAGACAATCATTTTAAAGCGTCGAAAGATGTACTTACCACTTATTATCGCAATTTTCCTTCAAGCGATTTACTCACCGGAAAAAGTTTAGTGGTTGGCGGCTCGCATCAAATCAACAAACACAATGAAGATATCCAGTATGGCGATTTAAGTGCCATACTCATGCAAAACTCGCCTTTCTGGGGGCAATGGCTGCGAACGCCCGAGCTTAGCATCGCCCTTTTGGATGAATGGGAGAAAAAAATTGAACAACTGGCCCAAGCTACTGCCGAAGAAAATGTAACCTCGCTTGCCGGCGTGCCTACTTGGACATTAATTTTACTCAAACGTATACTCGAAATAAAAGGCAAAACACATATCAATGAAGTGTGGCCAAATTTGGAATTATATATACATGGCGGCGTTTCTTTTGTGCCTTATAAAGAACAGTTTGATCAAATCATCGGCAAAAAAATCAATTACCTCGAAATTTATAATGCCAGTGAAGGATTTTTCGCCGGACAAGGACAACCCGATGAAGAAGGTATGCTCCTATTTACCGAACATGGTATTTTCTTTGAGTTTATGCCCGTGGAAGAATATGGAAAAACGCATCCTAAAACAGTAGGACTAAACGAAGTAATCGTAGGTAAAAATTATGCGCTTATCATCAGTACTACCGGAGGATTATGGCGTTACTTAGTTGGAGATACTATAAAATTTACTTCACTTAATCCCTATAAAATAAAAGTTTCGGGCAGACTAAAACATTATATCAATGCTTTTGGCGAAGAAATCATTGTAGACAATAGTGATGCTGCCATTGCCATTGCTGCCGAAAAAACAGGTGCCATCGTAAGCGATTACACAGCGGCTCCGGTATATTTTAGCAGTAACAGCAACGGAGCGCACGAATGGTTAATTGAATTTGATACCCCACCCCAATCACTTGATGCCTTTACCACAGCACTCGATGCCGCTTTAAAAAATTGCAATAGCGATTATGAAGCCAAACGCCATAAAGATATTGCACTGCGTATGCCCATTGTACAAGCCGTTCCGGTAGGTACTTTTAAACATTGGCTGAAATCGAAAGGTAAACTTGGCGGTCAACATAAAGTACCGCGCCTTAGTAATGAACGAACCATTATCGAAGAAATTAAAGCCCTAATGTAGTTTTAGGCATTTATCTCAATACAACTACACCGCTTTTCTATTTTATTTGTCATTTGCTGTACTTTTGCGCATTACCAAAATATTACGATTATGAAATTGCTCGAAGGAAAAGTTGCTATTGTAACCGGCGCCGCAAGAGGCATCGGTGAAGGTATTGCTATTAAGTTTGCCGAACAAGGGGCAAATGTTGCGTTTACTTATGTAAGCGATAGCAGTGCAGAAAAAGCAAAAGCACTCGAAGATAAATTGATAGCAATGGGCGTAAAAGCAAAAGCTTATCAAAGCAATGCCGGCGATTTTGCTGCTTGCGAAACTTTTGTAAATGATGTGCTGGCTACATTCGGACAAATAGATATCTGTGTAAACAATGCCGGAATTTCTAAAGATAATTTACTGCTTCGTATGACGCCCGAGCAATGGGATGAAGTAATGCAAGTAAACTTGAAGAGCGTGTTTAACATGACCAAACAAGTCATTCGCCCCATGATGAAAGCAAAACAAGGCAGCATCATCAATATGAGTAGTGTAATTGGTGAAATGGGTAATGCCGGACAAAGCAGTTATGCCGCCAGTAAAGCCGGTGTAATTGGATTTACAAAAAGTGTTGCCAAGGAATTAGGAAGCAGAAACATTCGTTGCAACGCCATTGCGCCGGGTTTTGTAGAAACCGATATGACGAGTTATTTAAAAGATGGCGATGGTGCCGATAAATATAAAGCTGGTATTCCTTTAGGCCGTTTTGGTACTGCCGAAGATATTGCCAATGTAACTTTGTTTTTAGCCAGCAATTTAAGCAGCTATGTAACCGGACAAGTCATTAGCGCTTGCGGTGGGTTAAACATTTAATCTT
>JBMOEQ010000031.1:0-19732 GCA_049314655.1 Ferruginibacter sp.
TATTTATCTGGCACACAATTACAAAATGCTTTGTTATTATCGAGCAACGACCGTGTAAACCCATTGGGACCAACCGGCCCTTTTAGAAAAACCGAAGGCGGAATTCGTGGTAATCCAAAAGATAAAGATGCTTTTTTCACTTTTAACTTTAAAGTAGGAATGACATTTGGTAGAGAAAAAATACATTAATAATAAACCATCTATTTATACTAAAAAGAGTGCTTTACTAGCGCTCTTTTTTATTTTCAATACATGCATAAAGGATAATTAAAATCGGTTTGCAATAACATTATTTGCATTTTAAAATTATATACAGGACTTTATACTACATAAAAAAGAAAAGGCCACTTCCTTGAAGAAGCAGCCTTTAAATAGCGTGTTTGTATTAAAAAACTTATTTAATTACAGTTAATTTAGTTGTAGTAGTAACAGTTCCGGTAGAAGGAATTGTCATACCAGTTACTTCAATATTTACGTTTGTAACAATAGTTGTTTTGTTCTCTAAAATTAAACCCGATTTTACATCAACCGTGTACTCAGTAGTTACTTTGTTATTGCCTTCTGTTTTCATTTCCATGCCTTGTTGTTCCATTGTACCACTTGATGTTTGAGTGCCTTCGTAATTTAAAACAACCTTCTCTGCATCAAGGGATTTTACAGTAAATGTACCTACAGACTTTGTGGTAGATTTTTCCGTAACTGATGTAGTGCTATCTTGCCAGCTTTTACCAACTTCTAATGTTTGAGCATAAATAGAAGGTATATACAATTCGAAATTATTACTTGTAGCGGCGGCGGCTGGGTTCATCATACTGGTAAGCATGTTTCCGGCTTCATCTTCTTCCGATTTTTTTTCTGCTTCTTTCTTTGTAATAGCACCCTTTTCATCAACAGTTGTATTTTTTACTTTTCCAACCATTTTACCAACTGCTGCCAACTTTTCGTCATTGTCTTTTTTCTCGCTATCGTATTCCATTTCTTGTCCCATCATCGACATTTTCAATTGCATTTTTGCCAATGTTGTACTCAAATCATAATCGGCTGTACGTGCATCATTTACAGTATACTGTGTTACCGTATTGGTTGTACCGGTCATTTCCATCGTTTGTCCCATTGCTTCAGTGGTATTGTTGATGGATGTAACTGAAACGGATTCAAACTTTTCGCCTTTATTTAATTTTAGTTTTACAGTTTGTGCAAATATTGAAGTTGCACCAATCAAAGTGGTAAGCGTAAACGTAAGTACTGTTTTTTTCATGTGTTTTTTTTGTAAAGATAATAGATGTGATTTGCTATAATTGTCCGTTCATCAAATGAAATAAAAAATAATGTTAAATGATTTAGTCTCTACTTCTGCTGTTGTAAATCATTACATAATACAACAACATAGCAACAGAAGAAATAGCTGCTACAACATAGGTTAATGCGGCCCATTTGAGTGCATCTTTTGCATTTTCTTGCTCTACATTTCTGGTTATATGGGCAGTTTCTAACCATTTTAAAGCTCGGGCAGAAGCGTCGAATTCAACCGGCAAAGTAACCAATGTAAATACGGTCGTTACAGCAAACATAACAATGCCTATTAATAAAATGGTTTGATTTCCGCCGCCAAATCCCATCATACCAATGCCGGCCAATATTACCCATTGCGATAAATTGGTACTTAGTTGGGTAATGGGCACTAATTTGCTTCTAAGTTGAAGCATACTGTAGGCTGTTGCGTGCTGCACCGCGTGACCACATTCATGCGCTGCAACGGCTGCTGCTGATACATTTCTTCCTTCAAATACTTCGGCACTAAGGTTTACTGTTTTTTGGGTTGGATCGTAATGGTCCGATAAAAATCCGGGTACAGATACCACTTGAACATCATAAATGCCATTGTCTTTTAGCATTTTTTCAGCAACTTCCTTCCCACTCAATCCGGATGATGTAGGCACTGCAGCATATGCTTTGAACTTGCTTTTTAATCGAAATTGAACCAGCATACCCAATAACATGAATACAACTGATATTGCCATGATACCTATTGTCATAATTTACTTTTTCCTATATAAATTACAAAGCATGCGCCAAATTGTTTAACTGTCAAAACGACGGAAAAGCAATTGCAACAGTTGCGTTTTAAATAAACTGGATTATAACGATCAGTGTTTGATTAAAATTTTAAATCGTTTAGATTGACCTTTATCTTCGGTATACTTCAATATATACCAACCATTGGGGAAGTTTTTAACCGGCACGGGAATTTGTGTTGCTCCTGAAGAAAGGTTTTGCATAAAAACAAGTTGCCCGCTATTATTGAATAAATGTATACTTATAGATTTGTTGGGTGCAGCAATCAACCCTTGTAAATAAATCCATTGATTGGCAGGATTGGGATAAACAAAAATTGTATTTCTATTTTCATATTGAATAAATCGAGTTGCACTATAATAGGTTTGAAAGCCCGGTTCAACAATCATTAACCGATAAGTATAATTACCTGCTGCTAAACAATGGTGTAAGTAACTAAAGCTGGTTGAATGTTGAGCATACTGTGTATCAATATTTACAAAAGCATTACCATTAAATGCATATTGTACAATAAATTTAGTAGAAGCAGAGCGGTTATCTATTTTCCATGTTAATTGAACGTTGGGTTGTACCAATTGAGCATTAAATTCTAATAAATGAATGGGTAGTATGGTTTCTAAAGTTCTTACACCAGCATCAATCGTTAACAATTGTTGGGTAGCAATCAAATTAAAGAATGGCGAATAACCCGCTTCATCTGCTTTGCTATTATTGGTTACATTTCCATTCATTAAAGGCACTGTAAATTGAGCGCCTTCTGAAATTGCAAACCGAATTCGATATCCATTATCAGGTTTTAATCCGGTAAACAAATAATAGCCATTTGCATCTGTAAACATCGAGTCTAATAAAATCCCATTCGGCGCATATAAATACACTTTTATCCAAGGTAATCCCCATTCTCCTGCACCTTGTATACCATCCGAATTTATATCACTCCAAACCCAATTGCCAACGCCGGTAAAATTTTTAAAACCAAAATCAAAATTATGGTTCACTGCATTTGTGTTAATGGGTATAATTGCTCTATGCGTAATGGGCATTGCATCATTATCTACATCATCAAAATTATTGGAAGCTACATTTGAAGGCACTAATTGAAAGCCCAATAATGTTGTTTGTGTAGTATCTATTTCAATACGATAATTATAGCCCTGTAAAATTCCCTTTACACCCAACCAATTCGTTGGTTTACGTAAATCAGCTGCCGGCATATTACTATAATCGAAATAATAATTTCCAGTGGCATTGGTGGTGGTGGTCCAAATTTGATCATCTGTATTATCAAAAACTTCATCAATACCTGCACTTCTTAATTGAACTTCAATACCTGCAATACCTTTTTCTCCGGCATCTTGTAAGCCATTATTATTGGTATCGTTCCAAACTAAATTTCCAACTTGTAAAGGCTGACTGGTGGTTACAAATTCTATATCGCCCATGCCATTTGCTTTGGCAACTTGAATAGTTGCCGAAACTGCTGTTCTTGCCGCCTGGACTTTTTTTCCGGAAATACAATTGTTCCAATGTATACCTTGTGTATTCCAATAATTTCCGGAGGGTTCTACACCATCTTCAATAGGATCGTATGCCGTGTTAACTATTTGTTGAGTGCCCATCAATTTGGCAATAGCACCTTCTACACTTTCATTTTCGCCATCTCCCGATACATCGGCATAAAACTCTCTACTGGTTTTGCCATAACTGTTACCAAAGCCTCCGGGGTTAAAAGGCGCAGTACGTGGGTTCCCTTGTACTATTGGCTGCACACAACTTCCGGCTGTTCCTTCTAATAACCATGCTTCTCCTACCCTACATGCATGTAATATTTCTCCTTGTTGTATGGTTTGTCCGCTTACTGTTGCCGATGGCCATGCATTATAATCTACTGCATTTTGATCGCCCCATCTATCTCTAATGGCAATATCCATACTTCCATCTTCATTAAATTCGATATCAGAAATCATGGGTTGCGGACAAAACTTAGGCGTTACCGTTGCGGTGCCTCCGGCTTCTGTCCAATTTGAAACCCAAGGCCTAAACATTCGCCCTGCATTGCCTTGGTAATTATTAAATTGTATGAGTACTTCTGTTGTAAATCCGGCTGCAATATTTTTCAAATCAAAAGAAAGAATATATCCTTTTAAATCATTTAATTGTTGGGTAGCCATAGCATCATTAACTACACCAATATAACCTCTGCCTTTATACACCCTGATGGCATATGGCCTGAGTGTATTTCCTGTTCCACTCGGTAATGGATAGCCTAAAATAGATTCTAACGTATACGATTTTACATGAGTACTTAAAGCTGCTGCATTTGCTGTACTTAAAAATGTATTGGAAAGTGAGCCGTTGAGTACAACCAAATTTTTTTGAAATAAATTGATGAGGTAGATGCTGTCTGTATTAGGGTCGCTATCCAAACCTCCTATTGCCATAGTGCCTACTTTTGAAAAAGCATCATTATCTCTCGATTTACTGGTTGCTGATGAAGATCCGGAAATATAATTATCATCGGTATCGGGCGTGGTTACACGTATAACAGTTCCAAAATCTAACGGTTGCGTTTGGTTAGAAGGGATAACATTTTGTAATGTAAATCCACCGGTGTACGACCAAGTATTACCCGATTTATTCATAAAATATATTCCACCTGCTCCTTTTGTACCTAAGCCAAACGTGCGTTTTAAGGAAGCTGAAACAAATATGCGTTGAAGTTTTCGTTGTACGGCTAAGCCAAATATTGTTCCGGTATTAAAAAATCTAGCGGGGCGTTTAGAAGTATCTATTAATACTACATAAGCAGATGGCGGCGCATAAGGATCTTTGGTATTGTTTTGCAAATGAACTACCGAAAATCTGCCGGCATTGTATCCATTATATGTTCCTCTAGGATGCTGTACGACCATTAAAGCCGGATTAGGATCATTCAAATTATCCCAATAATCATCAGGCGCATTGATGGCAAAATGGGCAGTAGTATCGGGTGCAACAACAAATTGTACATTACTAAAATGTTGCGAACCTGTAATAGAGGGCGCATCACCCAACTTTAATCCCGAAAAAACAATCCTTGAAGGCGTACCGGCTGGAATTTGAGCGGCACTAAAACTATATTTTCCACTGTCGTTAGTTGATGTTGTAAAAATACTTCCGTTCGATAAGGTAGCTACTACTGTAATGCCGGAAACTGCAGGTTCATTATAAGATACAGTAGTATTCAAAATACCATTGGCATTAAAATCGCGAAAAACTTTACCGGATACCTGAGCGTAAGTACTCAAGTGTAAACAAACAACTACAGCTAATGTGCAGTATGTGTACAAATTTGGCTTCATCGGGTTTAAAAACAAAGTCTTACAAAAAAGATTACCCCTTATAACGTAAAATCAATTCAAAAAATTTTAAATATTAATACATAATATAAAAAAACGGAGACCATATAAATGATCTCCGTTGTACTTATAAAAATGAAGTTTGCTTAACGAATAACTTGAACCTTTTTATACGTTGTGGTAGAACCATTCAACTGAAGTTTCAAGGTATAGATACCGGAAGCCAAATGACTGATATCTACTTGTTCGGTTTGTACTGCATTAGAAATTTGACGGTTATACACTGGTTGTCCAATTGAATTGATTAATTGAACCCCAACTGTACCATTTAACCAAGCGTCGCTGAAAGTAATATTCAACTCGTTTTTAGCCGGGTTAGGGTATACCATAATATTTCCGTTTGCATCGAAACGCACTAAACGTGTAGCACTGTATTGTACTTTACCATCGGTACTTACCAATTTTAAACGATAGTAATTTTTACCTACCGAAGGTTGTGCATCCAATAAACTGTAATTACGTGCCGTTGTACTAAATCCGGCAGCAGCAATTCGTGCAATTGAATTAAAGTTTACGCCATTGTTTGAGCGCTCAACTTCCATATAACTGCTGTTGATTTCTTGAGATGTTGTCCATCTTAATTGAGCAGATGTATTGGCTTTATCAGCGGTGAAGCTTAATAAAGCAATTGGTAATACACCACTACTTGGCCAACCAATGATACCCGCATCAATTTCACGAATATTATCTCCTGCATTTACATTAAATGGAAGTGTTTGTCCGCTTGCATTTGCATTGCTATTATTAGCTGCAGTTGCACCGCCTACATTTTGTGTTGTAAAGCTGCCACCTGGTAAGTTAGAGAAGATTACATAATAGCCATTGCCTGGAGTAACATTTGTAATTAAGTATTGGCCTTTACCATCGGTGATAGCCGAGCCAATTTTAACGTTTGAGGCATTGTATAATGTTGCAATAACTCCACCAACACCGGGTTCGCCAGCATCTTGTAAGCCATCTGAATCTAAATCTACCCAAACATAATCGCCAACCGTTGCAGGAATAATAGTACGAACACCGGCATCTACATTTAAGTTTACTTCACCAGCAGCAAGTGTAATTACGGCTGTTTTTCCGGTAGAAGGATCTACATCACTATCGGTACCTAAATTTTCTGCAGTAGCATCTTGTGTAGTAAATACTACATTGGCTGGGATGGTACTAAAGCCTACTACATAATTTCCAGCAGTAAGGTTTGCAAATAAATAACCACCATTTTGATCGGTGATGGTTGCAGCTATTACTGTTGTTCCATCTGCTGCATATAATGTAACGGTTACGCCAGCAATACCTGGTTCGCCTGCATTTTGAATACCATCGCCATTTAAATCATTCCATACATAATTACCTAAAGCAGCTCTAGTGCTAATTAAACCTGCATCCAATGATAAGTCGTTACGATTGCCGCTTCCTAAAACTACACTTGAAGTACGTGCATAAGAATAATCTGCATCACTACCATTAGCTGTATTGGTTACTGAAGGTGCCGTTAATGCAAAACCAGCAGGGAAAGTACTGAAGGAAACACGATAGGTTCCATCAGGTAATCCCGAAAATAAATACAATCCGTTTGCATCAGTTGTTGTTGTATAAGGTTGAATGCCATTAGCACCATTACCATCGCTATCGATAATATTACCGGCGCTGTTTAAAACGGTTACGGTTACACCGGCAACACCTTTTTCTGTTCCATCTTGTAATCCATCGTTATTGGCATCAAACCAAACATAGTTTCCTAAAGTGTTGGTATTGGCAGGCGCCACTAAACCTAAATCTACCGTAAGGTTGTCTTCGCCTTGAACTAAGTTGTAAACGCCTGTTGTAGATATGCCTACACTTATTGTACCACCATCGCTATCCAATGCATCATCGCTACCTGCGTTTTGCGTAGCAGCAGTGAAGCCAGAAGGCAAAGTGCTAAATTGAACATAGTAAGATCCGGCAGCTAAACCGCCAAACATATACTCGCCCAATGCATTGGTAATGGTTGTTGCTACGGTTACATCATCGCCATTTCCTGCAATGCCATCTGCACCAACAGATCTTAAAGTAGCTGTAACATTGGCAACGCCTAATTCGCCTGCTCCTTGTAAACCATCATTGTTTAAATCGTAGAATACTTTGTTACCCAAACTTCCTAATCCGGCAGGAGTACCTTGAACAATACCGGCATCAAAATCAACATAATTTTGACCAGCTACTAAAGTAACTGTAGGTGTTTTACCCGTTACTGTATTTACATCACTATCGGTTGCATCATTACCGCCTAAATCGGGCGAAGTAAATGCAAAACCGGTTGGAATATTTGAGAAACGAACTTGATATGTACCCGGAGCAAGATTTGCAAAAAGGTAGTTACCATTAGCATCGGTTGTAGCTTTTACTGCAACACCACCTGATAATACCGGATTGCCAGAACCATCTAACAACTCTACTGTAACACCGGCAACACCAGGTTCGCTTGCATCTTGTACGCCATCTTTATCATCATCTCTCCAAACTTTATTACCTAAAGTTGCAGTAGCACCTAAAGCTTGTGTGCTGTTGTACATACCTGCATCAATGGTACTGATACGATCGCCTGCTAAAACTGTAACTAAATTTGATCTTCCTGTAGAAGGATTTGCATTATTATCTACAGCAACATCAGCTCCTTGTAATGCAGCACTGATGGTATAACCGGCAGGTGCAGTAAAGGCAACAATATAACTGCCCGGAGCAATACCATTAAATTGATAATTACCAAAAGCATCAGTAACTGTAGTTAATGGTTGTATGCCATTTCCTGAATTACCATCGGCATCAACAGGATTGCCACTTGCATCTAGTAATGCTACTGATACACCTGCAATTCCGGGTTCGCCTGCATCTTGAATACCATCTCTATCTAAATCTTCCCAAACAAAATCACCGATACTAGCTGTTAAAGTAGATTGAGGCACCAAGCCTGCATCTAGCGTTAAGTCAGTTACACCAGCAACTACAGTAAAATTATCTGTTCTGCCAAAATTAGCCGCTCCAGGAGTTGCATTTACATCTGCATCGGTATTGTCGTTTCCGCCTTGATCTTTAGGACTAAACACAAAAGCTGGTGGCAAACTAAATCCAACACTATAATTAGATCCCGCAGGTACATTGGTAAATAAGTAATTGCCATTAGCATCGGTAACTGTAGAAGCTACAGCAACACCATTTTGATATAAGGTTACGGTAACACCCGAAACACCTTGTTCGCCTGCATCTTGAATACCATTGTTATTGATATCTAACCAAACTCTGTCGCCCACATTTGCAGTAGCAGCAGGAGTTACAAAAATTAAACCAGCATCAATATCTCTTTCAATTTCACCGGTAGATAAAACAATATTGTACGTACGACCGGTTGTTACATTAGCATCACTACCCGTTGTAGCTCCGGCATTTTCATTGTCGGCTGTATTGGTTTGTGTAGAGAAGGTATAATTAGCCGGTAAATGGAATCTAACATTATAGTTGCTTGCCGGTAAATTATCGAAGAAATAAATACCATAAGCATCAGTAACGGTTGTTGCTAAAATATAATCATCTGTATTACCTGCAATAGCATCGGCACCACTATGGTAAAGAGTTACTGTAATACCTGCTACGCCTGGTTCGGTACCGTTTTGAATACCATCGGCAGCAGTTCCGCCACCAACGCCATTATCTAACCAAACCTTATCGCCTAAAGATGCAAGCGGCTTAAAGCCAAAATCCAAATTGTGACTATTAAAACCGAAATCGCCAACAGTTACCCTCATTTGAGGAACAATAGTAGCGCCAATGGTTAAGGCAGCATCATTGTCGGAGAAATCGCTTTCTCCATTACCCAATTTATCGGTTATGGTGAGTTGCAAATTGAGCAAATCATTTGTACCTACTCCATTGGTACTGTTCCAATCGGCAGAACCTATTCGAACGATATATTTTGAATTACGTTTTAAACCTACTTGGTTACCCGCTGTTCCCGGATCCCCATCTGTAATATTTCCGTTATTAAAGTACCAGTTTCCAGTAGAGTTAGTAGTAGCAGTTGCTAAAACAGCACCATCGGGAATACCATCATCGTTAAAATCGGCATATAATTCTACCGTAACATTTTGAATACCCGATTCGTTGGCATCTTGAATACCATTACCATTAGCATCGTTCCAAACAATATTTCCTATTTCTAAAGGAGCATCGTAAGATAATAATTCAATATCCCCTAAACCGTAACCTTTACCGGCATTGCCATCAATACCGCCAGAACCTGCGGTTTCCATTGCATGATCGCGTATATTATCACCGGTAGTATTATCGAACCAATCGATTCCTTGTTGCCATGCATCTACAGGATCCATTGAAGTAGACATAACTTGTCCGGTACCCGGCAAAATTGCCAAAGCCCCTTCCGTACAGTTTAAGTGCCAGTTAGCATTACGAGTACCGCCGGCATCGTACACATTATCTCTAAAATAAAATTCACCATTGGTAGGCCCTTGGCCAGTACCAGCACCGGCAGTAGCTGCTTTTGAACTACTAGCACCTTCTTTTGCATTACTTTCTATTTCATAAGTGCAAGAAGACGTTTTGTAGGCTCTAAGGATATCTCCCATAGCTGTAGATACCATTAAGCTAGTACCCGAAAATTGCGATTGGAAG
The DNA here is from genome assembly GCA_049314655.1 of Ferruginibacter sp. GTDB lineage: Bacteria > Bacteroidota > Bacteroidia > Chitinophagales > Chitinophagaceae > Ferruginibacter. The sequence goes on from JBMOEQ010000031.1 coordinate 10,137, forward strand.
TGACCTACTTGATCGCCAATACGATCGCGTAAACCCAAAATCATTGAGCCATCATTTGGATCGAATTCAATATCGGTTAACATGGCCTGAGCATAAAACAAACGAGCATTTGTTCCACCCGACCAAGTGAAAGTGGTAGTCCAAGATGTGTTTTTCCAAAGTTGGAAAGTTTCATTGTAACTATCTCCATTGGTACCACGGTTAAAGTTCAATGGAAATTGTACAAGTGGAGCCGACGTCCATGTATTTGTTGCTGGATCGAATTCAAAAACATAAGCCCATAAATCGGTATACTCCGGATTGCCTGTATTATTGTCGGTTGTTGTAGCAGCACCAGCTTTTTCACCTGTAGTTACTGCACCAACATATAATTTACCACGATAAAATTTAAGGGCGTAAGGGCGTAAAAAGCCTTTTGTTCCATTATAAAAATCGGCATTATCACTGGCATAAGTAGTTGCAAAACCACCTCCAAGTGTACTACGTAAAGGAGGATTAGGCAAGCTAAACGAATCAACTGCCGTAACAGCTGTTGGCGCAGTAGCACTGTTTAAAGTAAGTTTATAAACACGTCTATTATAAAGATTAACGGCATATAAAAAACCGCCATCTTCAGAAATTTCTAAATCGCCTAATCCGATAGTACCCACCTGACCAAAAGCGGCGATATCTCTGCTTGCAGTAGCCGGGTTGCCTGTCATGCCACGTAGTGCATTAGTACCTATAACACCAAATCCGGAGGGATAAGTAGTTACTGGATCAATTGTTCCTAAATACGTAATTGAACTGGCCGAATTAACAGTAAAAGAAGTTGTGCTACCATAAGCAGGTAAGCCTGTACCACTTGAGCGAGTAGGATGTGCATTTCCATCCATATTATAAAATTGTACACTTGCCGGTGTGGAAGGTGTACCCAATGCAGTATCTAAAATATAAATACCGCCTGATCCTAATGGTCCTAAACCAAAATGGCGTTTAACCGAAGCAGATGTAAATAATTTTGCAGCTTGTTTACTGTAGGCTAATCCATAACAAGTACCAACAAAGCTATTGGCCATGGTACGTTGAGCAGGAGAGGTTGTACCAGGCGTTGCTAAGCCTGCTGTATAGGGTGTACCTTCTACAGCCGTTCTTGTAGTAGCAAGTCCGGAACCAGCTAAAGGATCACCGGCAGTTTGACGCAACGCATAATAAAACGGGTTTGTAGATTTTACATACTCGTTTGGATAATAAATGGCAAAGTTTGCAGTAGAAGTAGTTGCCGAAATAAATTTCACATTAGAACCATAATTTGAACCACCTAAACCGGGCTTATCAAATGTAGGGTTAATACAAAAAGTAGCACCACTTGTAGGAATTGTAAACTCTACACGAACCGGATATGCTCCTGGAGTAAAGATATAATTTGTAGAGCCTGTTAATGGAGCCGTTGTAGTAACAGTGTTTACCAATACATCACTTGTATTGTAAGCCTTTACTACTACACCACCTGCAAATGGCTCATTAGCATCTTTAGTCCCGTTTCCATTAAAATCCTTAAAAACCGCCCCGGACACTTGGGCATCAGCTACATGCGTAGCCATTAGGCATAGTAATGCCATCAAAAAAATAGAGATTTGTTTCATTTATGTTGGTTTTATCAAAAAGCAAAAAGCAGTGTGTTGTAAAAACACATGACGGTTAAAATAGAGAAAAGGTTGTATGCAATGGTTTTGCGACGCAAATGTAGTAATATTACTACAAAAATACAGTAGAATTTATTCTAATATCTATGAGATAACTATTTTATAAAATCCCATTTATCCTCTACTTCATTATACCTAAAAGTAAATATCGACTCTTGTTTTTCGGTTGGTGCAGTTAAATTGTAATTGAATTCAATAGCATACACCAGCATTTGGTTGTTTTTATCAAATTTTATACGCCTTACTTTATCATCTCCCCTAGGGCCAAGTCCATCTAAACTAAATTCTAACTTCTTTGAACCGGAGAATTTTCCATCTTTATTTAAGGTTATAGAATACACATCAGAATTGCGTGCGCTTCCAAAATAAAGGGTACGTTTTCCACTTATATAAGAAATGCCTAAACCTAATACATCGGTTTGTTTAATTTGATCGATGATTTTCCCAGAGGTAGCGTCAATAGCAAAAATACCGCCTCTTTCTTCGTTTCTTTCGCTACCCAATAAGGTAGATGCATACAATGTAGAAGATTCGCATAAATAAGCAAAGCCTACAATGCCATAAGGATTGGTTGATGGGATTTTTTCGGGAACCGGTAATTGCATAAACAATTTCATTTCGCCGGATTCGGGATCTACGGTATAAATATTATTTTGTTGAGCCGGAGGATTGTCGATTAAATTCACCACCGGAATTGGTGCTAAAAAACATCTGCCAGTAGGATCAATTTGTAATGGTCCTAAATAACCGGCTGTTTTCCAACTGGGATGTTGGTATACTTTTCTACCCCCATTTGTGGTATCGCCTTGTTGATTAAATTCCATCAGCACTAATCCTTTCAATTTTTTCTCGGAAGTAGAAAAAGCTGCACGAGCAGGATTGAAGCCCATCTTCTTAATAAATGCCGGTTGCTTTTTGCATTCATTGGTTTGAAAATCTACTGCTTCTTCTTTACAAGATGCAATAGTCAAAAGCGCAATAAAAATTCCGACTTTGATGGGCAACTGTTGTATCATTAGCGTTGTATTCATTAAAATGAAATAGGTTGATAGAAAGCACAATTAACGAATGGGAATAAACATTGGTCCACAAAAACATGGATATATTCGGGTTGAATAAACTCCATTTTCTAAGGTAGATTCGGCCCAGCAATATTCCTTTCCTTTTGTATTATCGTTTTTCATTTGCGCCACATACCAAACTACCAATTTAGAGGATGTGATATCTTCTGCAGTAGGCTCAATAAATTTTTCGGGACCTTGGTGATAATCTGTATTACAACATGGGCCAATCATAATTAAATCGGCTTCTCCTTCATCTACACTGAATTTATTTTTGGTTACATACACATAGGCATTATCGCCTCGCCCACCGTCGTTAAACTGCCCTTGTCCGGGTTCCATATAATAACCGGCTCCATTGGCAGCGGCAATTTTATATTGATACCCTTCTTTTGTATATAAAGTTGAAGCGTTTTGTAATTGCCATTTTTCTTTTGACCAACCAGTCCAATCAGTGCCATTCCATTCAGCAAAATTTTGTTGCTCATCGGCAAATGCAATTCTAAATACAGGGCGATAAGTGCCATCATTGCCACAACCGCGACCAATACTTGCAGCGGCAATTCTAAACCGGCCATCTTTATAAAACTCGTAGCGCTGGCGATAATTATAATTACAGGGTGCGGGCCATAGCTCGCTCTTAAATACTTGTTCCAATGCAAAACCTACCACTTCATTTTGATCGTTTTTCAATTGTGCTACTTTGGGTGGTTGAAAAGCAATAACGGCTGCTTGAGAAAAATACGGACAACCAACGGCATCGCTATATCCAAAACCATCGGTACCACTATAGCTCACATGCCAATCTACTAATTTTGCACTTTGCAATACCGGCTTGCCTTTATACGAAACCGCAGCAATTCTTAACCCATCGCTACTGGTAATCATATAATCCATTTTCCAATCGTCTTTTTCTAATCGAGTTTCGGCCTCACAAAAACATGCAGTGATTTTTTCATCTTGCAATTTTCTTTCGGTAATGATGGGTGCCGGACTCGAATTGCCTACGTTTGTCCACCTTACGCCAACCAATTTATGATCGGTTAAATCTACAATTGCCCAAAGTGCTTTTCCGTCTTTTACAAAAGTTGGCGCCACGCAAAGATGCCGAGATCTTTCGCAACGGGTACGATTCAACGAAGTTTTTGTACTGGCCATTAAAGCCTCTTTTTCGGAAGGTTTGAAACCGTAAGCGCTTTGTACTTCTGCACTTTCAATAGCAATTTTAATAGCCAATTGTTTCAATTTTGCAGGAATATCGGGTTGCGATTCGGCCAAGGTAGATGTAGTAAGCACTTTTTTCTGTTGAATATCTGCAATGGCAATGGTTGTAAGGTTTAAAGGATAGTTATACATTTCTATTCGAAAACAATTGGCGAGTTGATAACTGCCTTTTTTTACACTCGTCATATCACTTTCTCTTGCTGGATAGATACCAAAAATTTCTGAGCGATAAGGCAATTTAGTTTCGGGTTGGCGCAAATTAGCTGTAAAAGTAGGGTCAGTAATGGCAATAGCTTGTGCAGCTTGTTGCGGTGCATTTAATGTATCTGAACAAAGTAAAATAGGAATATCTTTTTGTAATGCTGCTTTAATATCGTTTACGCGTTGCTGTACAAAATCGAATGTATTCAACGAATCGGCGTCTACAATAGTTGATGAAAGTACATCTTCTCCATATTTTCCTGAAGCAGAAGTTGAAGTGTTATTGTTATTACAAGCACTATTTAGAATACAAAAAGAAATCAAACAGAAAATAGAAGATTTAAACATTGTTCAAATTTTTACAAAATAAATATAATTAATCGTTGCCCACTTCTCTACCGTAATAGGGAGGTTGAATAGGATACAGATTAATGTTACTTGCCTTTGGGTTGCATTGTTGTACCGGTTTTTGTTTCATCAAAAGTAAATGGATTTCTATAGTTCGCATTCAATACCATTGCCGAGTCGGTTAAACTTTCTAAAAACAACAATAACCGGCGGCGTTCTATTGCAGTTAAACTAAATCCTTTTATCAAACTGTCTTTATGAGGATTAGCAATACCATTGCCGGCAAATTCCCCATAAGTAATATTGCGACCGCCTTTTTCAAATACATCGATCACCTCTGCTAATGTTTCAGCAGAACCATCATGAAAATAAGGTGCTGTAAACACTAAGTTTCGAAGCGTGGGCACCCTAAACTTACCTTTATCTTTAGGTTGATGCGTAATGGCAAAAAGTCCTTGATCGTATTCGGGATAGGCAGCTTTGTCCCCTACATTATACAATCCGATATTATAAAAATGCATGGGGTTGTTGTTGGTTGATGTTGCTGTAGGGGTAGAGAAATTAAATCCACCATGACAGGAACCGCAGTTTAATCTAGGTGAGAAAAAAAGCTGCATACCTATTTTTTGATCTGCACTTAATGCCGTGGAATCGCCTGACTTGTATCGATCATAAGCAGATTGATTGCTTACTATTTGATACATAAACAAACTAATGGCTTTTTTAATATTGATCCAATCAAAAGCTGTTTGATCGTTTGAAAAAGCTTGTTTAAACAATTGCTGATAAAGCGCATCGGATTTAATTTTATTTAAAATAAGGGTTTCGTTGCCCTGTACGCCCATTTCTACAGGATGGGTATTGAATAAAGGGTTATTCATTTGTTGAATGGCAGTATGAATGGTAGAATCGGCCGCCGTTAGATATTTTAAATAAGCGAGATTAAATAGTGGCTGTGTATTTCTTTGATGCAAATCGGCATAAGCACCTAGGGATCTTTTGTAGCCATCGGTGAATGCTAAATCGGGATTATGACAAGTGCCGCAAGATTTGGTATTGTTTACCGATAATCTTCTATCGTAAAATAAATATCGCCCTAATTGAATTGTAATACTGTCGGTATTGTTAAAAGATTTGGGTGAATGTGTTGGTGCTTTGCAAGAAAAAAATACAACGCATGCGCCAATCCATGTACAATAGACGATGGCATTCTTGATAATAATACGCCTCAAAAGCATCATCAAATTTAAACTGAAAAAAGATGCCAACTCTATTTAAAACGCATTCTATATCATAATAATTGATTTTATAGAAAATATTTACTTTCTTAATATATTTAAAATCAACGCATTGAAATTAAATTATAAAAAATCTTCAAATAATTTTTGATGTATAATTGATTTGTATACTTTTACTGACTGAACCACACACAGCGCAACAAGATTCGCTGTACCTCTTATCTCCAATATTTTGCTGAAGTTCCTACTAGCCTTCTCATTGATGGCAAATACTCAATATTCCTACTTTTTACTGTTCAATATTAACCTTATCTAATTATTAAAAATTGAGTATCATGAGAAAAGTTTACTTAATAGTAGCTTCATTCATTGTTTTTTCGGCAGCTTTTGCGCAAGATTTACCTATACCAGGTGCAAATCTTCAAACACTACCTGTAGGCAGTTATATCATTGCCATGGATAACAGCAATCAATTAAATCAAGCAGGCGATTTTAACCTCAAATCTTACGGTTTAATTACCCATTTATTAAACAACAACATTAGAATACGTTGGGTAATTACAGCCGGCAAAGTAAAAGATGGTGTAGATATTACCGTAAATGCACAAAAAATTAAGCCCGTTACCGGCACAAGTGCTAATATTTCCTTTAAAGCTGGTCCGTTTGTAATTTTTGCACAGGATGTAGCCAATGCGAGTACCTTGATAGATAATTTTTACTCTACCAATAGCTTAACCAATAACAATCGCCCAAGTGTGTATATCACCAATGCAGCAACTACAGTTGATATTAGATATGATTTATATGGTTTTAAACCTAAAGCTGCTATTTTAGATGATGGTGGCAAAGAAAGTATTCACTTGGCTTACATGACTACTTGCAGTATTCCAACTTCTAGTTATGCAGTATCGAATGGTACAGATTTATTATTGAAATGTTTCACTTTTGCTTCAGAGCCTCACAATACAAATACAGGTGCTGCAGTAGATGCTGCAATAAACGGCATCAACGCTTTTGTTAAAATTGGCGGCAATTTTCTTGCGCAATGCGAAGGCGTTCAAACCTACGAAAATCGTTTGGTTGCTTTAAATGCAGCAGATGGCAATCCTGCAACTAATGGCGGCTTTCAAACATTAACAGGTATTACTGATGCTAACTCAACCGAAGCTTCAACTATTTTATACCCTAACCCAGATTTAAGTTTCAATCAATATGAAGGTGCATACAGCATTTCAAAAGGTGGAAGCTTACAAAATTGGAGAGTAAATACTTCTCGTATCAATAATGCACATACGCATGCTCATGCATCTGCCGATACAACAATAATTGGTACTAGTGTAGCTAAAGTTAAAACAGGTACGGGTGGGTTAGTTTTTTATATAGGTAATCACCAATTTGATAACGATCTTACTACTTTAACATCTATCAATGGCTTAAGAATGTACATGAATGCGATGTTAACCCCCGTTACCATTAATTCAATTTGCGCTACAGGTGGTCCATTACCGGTAACCATCAATCATTTTATTGCACAACGTAACCGCAATCAAATAGATTTAGAGTGGAGTACTTCTTTAGAGGCCAACAGTTTAGGTTTTGAAATTCAGCGTAAAACCGGCGATTTTGATTATGTAACCGTAGGTTTTGTAGATAGTAAAGCGCCCAATGGTTTTAGCACCAGTACTTTAAATTATCGTTTCGCCGATTTCAATGCGGTAAAAGGTGCAAGCTTATATCGTTTACGCCAAGTAGATAGAGATGGCCGTGCTAAATACAGCGATATCCGTTCTATCCGTGGATTAGATCAAACGGGCAATGTTATTGTATTTCCAAACCCAAGCAATAACGGTTTAATCAATGTAAGTTTTGATGCGATGAATGAAGTGCGTTCGGTAATTGTTTCAGATGCCGCCGGCCGTGTTGTTCGCCAATGGAACAATACCACTGAAAATTTAATTCAAGTTGAAAATTTGGTTCCGGGAATGTACCAAGTACGTGTAGCTAACAAAACTACCGGTATTACCTCTACTCAAAAAGTAATTGTAAATAAACACTAAAGGAATTTTAAAACCAAGCATAAGAGCTGCCTGTGTAAACAGGTGGCTTTTTTTATTTTCTAATTGTATACCTATTATAATTTAATTCAAATACATTCAACTAAAGAAAGGATTGTAAAGATTGTTATTGAAATCAAATACAAGTGCACCAGAAAGCTTTCAAGAGAGCATGTAGGGATGCATTACAGTAGGTATCTATCAAAAAGCAATTCGAAATCGCATTACAGTTTAGCATTTTAGTCCCTCCTTTTCTGCTGCTGTTGTATACATACGTCATTGTAGCATAAAAAAAGACTCCCAAGTTTTGGGAGCCTTCAATAATATAATAGAGCAGCTTACTTTTTAATCAACTTACTAGTGTATTGAATAGATTCGTTTTGTAAACTAATCACATAAGTACCTTTATTAAAATCGGGTAAATTATTCAACACAATGGTGTTGCTTCCTTTATTGAGCATCACCGTTTGAGTAAACATATTTTGTGCCATTGCATTAAAGATTTGGATGGTAGCTTTTCCTTGTTGAGCAGCATCTACGGTTACAGAAATATTATCTCTAAATGGATTAGGATAAACCTGCATACCCGAAGTACGTGCTGTAGCTAAACGTACAATTGAAGAAAAAGTAAACTTACCATCTCTATCGAATTGCTTTAAACGATAATATACAAAAGGCGATTGTGCCGCACCTAACTGATCGGTATAGGAGTAGTCTTTAACCGTTGATGTATTGCCTGCGCTCTGTATGCGAGCAATAGGATAAAAATCTACCCCGTCAAAACTGCGGAACAATTGAAAATGATCGCTGTTGAGTTCCATACTGGTTTTCCAATCTAACTTAGCGGCATTGTTGCTATATCTTCCGTTGAATGCAGCTAATTTAACCGGTAATGGACCACATGATTGCACTAACAAAGTAAACTCATTAAAATTGTTACAATCAGGAGATGATAATCCAGATGCAGCTGCGGCAATAACCAATCGATATTTATGTCCTACCATTAAAGCATTTACCACACCAACTGCATAAGGAACAGTCATGGTACTTCCGGTGTAAGTGCCTTGAGCCGCAGTTGTTAAATCGGTAAATGAACTTCCGCCATTTGTGCTCAATTGCCATTTATACCAAGTATTGGTTTGAGTAGCATCTGTTACTGTTGCAGATAAATTTACTGTTGTGCCTTCGCAATTGCTAGCCGGGCCATTTACTGCAATATTCGACTGACAAACATTAATAGAAATATCATCTAATCCTAAATCATTACCTAAAGCCACTGCCGTAGCATTTACAACTTGTAAATCTACCGTTGAAGTCGTTGCAACAAAACTGCCGCCTACTTTAACCCAAACCGGGTTGTTATTATAGGCAATAGCGCCAGAATTTGCTATAACTGTTCCATTTACTTTAAAAGAAATATTAGGCTCCGAACCCGGGTTTGCAGCTGATGAAGTACCGGGCAATAAATTAATCACCCAAGCCGAAAACTCGTATCTAGTGCCTATACAAACCGGAATAGATTTAATTTGATAAAATATAGGACTTGAAGAACTTGTTGGTGCACCATTTACTGCCATAAAATAACCACCATCTCCGGTATGATCACTCCCTCTCCAATCACCCTTTATACAATTTCCTCCATTGGCATCCCCAATAGTTTTTAAAATACTATATCTAAACTCTGGTTGTAACCCACTCTCTTTTGAGGTATATGTATAATCGGAACAGGGTATTGCACTACCACTTGAACCAGAACATCCATTTAAAGACCTACCTACATTGTTG
>JBMOEQ010000032.1:0-19661 GCA_049314655.1 Ferruginibacter sp.
GTTATATTCTGTTGTACACTCGGGGCACATCGGAAAATTTTCCATCGCTGTATTTACTCTATCATAGGGCAATTGATGGATGATAGAATATCGAGGTCCACAATAGGTACAAGTGATAAAAGGATAATGATACCTGCGATTTGTTGAATCATGAAACTCCGATTTACAGTGATTGCACAATGCATAATCGGGCGTAAGCATTAAAGACGCTTCTCCGGTTGCTGCACTTTCAACTATAGAAAATTCAGAGAAAACTTTATTAGAAACAATACTCATGGAATGTTTTTGAATCACCGCTAATTCCGGCGCTTCCTGTATTAAAGCCGCATTAAATTTTTCTGCAGTAGATGTTGTTGCATTGATTTCTATGTGCACCCCATCAATCGTATTATTTACCCAACCTTTCAATTGATAGGCATTTGCCAATTGCCAAACAAATGGCCTAAAGCCAACGCCTTGCACCAATCCGGCAATATGAATATGATATGTTGCTAAAGTTTCGATGATCTAAAAAATATTAAATTCCATTAATTAATCTCCTCCGCCGCATCCACCACAACTGCTGCAAGAGCTTCCACAGGAAGAGCCGCATGAGCCACCTCCACTATCCGATCCGCTGGTGCTACTGGTAAGTTTATTCACTACCGGAGAAAATGAAGCCGTTAAAGCAGTATAGCCCGATAAAAAATATAAATAAGGCGTTTGTTCATTTTGAGGCAATGCCGTAAACTGTTTTTTATAGGTATTGGCCAAAGTAACTGTTGTAAAAACATGTGTAAGTGAAAACAAAAAAACGGTCATAATAATTAAATAGCAGAACAATGTAAAAGCAAGTAAAATTATAGGCTTTTCGCGTTCCATACCGGTTGTCATTCGAGTAATACCGGGCAATAACAGTAATGCTAAAATGATAAAATTTATTTGAAAAAGCTGTACAAACCGGGTCGATTTCAAAATATATTTTCTTAAACCTTGTATGGCTTCTTCAACACGTTTGGCCGCAGGCAGTTTAACAATATGAGCAAGCAATGAAGGGTAATCTGCAGTTCCCTTTAGTTTAATTTTTTCGAGTATAGTAAATTCAATAGCGTTAGATGTGTTGGCTTCTTCTGCTGCTTTTAATTGATTGGATTCGGTTATTATAATTTTTTTCTCTACCACTAATCTATTCACCACATTGTGCACTACTTCGGTTAATTTATTAAAACGCAGATAAACCAATTCATCCGGATCTAGTTTAAATAAGAAAACATCCTTATCACAATGCATCAACAATGCGGATAGTTGGGAGCGGTTATAAAATCTAAGTATAATCAATACAGCTATCATTACACCTATATATCCAAAAAGAAAATAAGGATTATCAATTTGTTGAATAAGTTTATGCAATAACCAATAGGCTGGTTTTATCAAAATAAGTAACACTAGGATACCTACAATTATAAAACTTCTAATTTTATAGGTTGCTTTTGGTAAAGCTAAAGGATCGTAAATGGAATTGGCTTCCCAAATAGCAGTTGGCTGCTTTCCAAAAACAGATTTATATAAACGCGTTGTACGTTCTTTTGCCAATTTAAATTTTAATGCATCTTGCGGATTGTGCGTAGAAGGTATATGTTCAATTTTTTTACCCAGCAAGGCACAAAAATCATTGTATGATTGGGTAAAAATTAAATGTTGATGCCAAACAATATCTACGATCTCCGAAGGCGAAACCATTGCATCGGCAGTTGCAGCTAGGTACATGAATTTTTTATATTCAAGAATGGCCAAATTGGCAAACTGCAATGTCCATTTATTTTCATTGGCCAAACGAGTGGTAAAGCCATAATTGCTCATAGGATGATTGAAATCAAAAGCTTGAATTGCTGTCCAAATGGCTTCATTCATAAAAAGCGTGTAGTTGGTAAAAGAAAAAGAATTGTACTCAATTTAACTTTTTCTGATGAAGATAGAAACCAAGAGGATTGAAAAGTGAAAAGTTTATTGAGATTGGATGAATCGTTTGCTGAATGCACGTATTTTCTTATCGGTTTTTCTACACCGTCTTTCTAACAATGCATAATTTACTATTCCCTTTTCGTGCATGCTAATGGCTGCTTTATAAGCTCTTTTGCGCCAACGATGAATGGTACGTTGCACAAACAATCGATCTAACCCTAGCGATAAACGATGCAGGATACGAATTTTCTTTTGAGCTACAATAGCCTGTTGCATGCCCCAAATGATTTGCTTATCGAAAGATGGGTTGTACGATTTGAATTGTTTGTAATGTTGCTTTAATTCTTTTAAAGTGAAATGGGTTGCAAACACCACCGGCAAATCGCCATTAATATGTGCATTCATGCCCAGCATCCAATAGGTAATGGCATTGCGATTAGTATCGGCAAAATAGGTGTTCCAAAATACAGGTAATGGTTGATGCTTTGTAAATGCCGAATCTGCAGCTAAAAAACGTTGCATAAATGAATGTGCAAATCGAATATCCAATTGTACAATTTCGGAATCAACTGTGGCTAGTTGTTGATCTAAAATAGAATCGTTATGTACATAGATATAGGCGAAATGTTTAGAAATAGAGGATTGATTGGACAATGAACACAATGCTTGATGGCCTGGAGATGCGCTTAAAAGATTTGAGTTGGATTGTGCACTTACAAAATTATAACTGAATAGTAAACCCAGTATCCATACAAATAACTTCATTGAATTGTGCTTAACAAATTGTTTAAAGAAGATGACCTATGCATTTAAATACAGCTAATTTTATCAACTAAAAATAAGCAACAAAACTGTAATTAAATCAACCCTTTTGTGTAAGCGATGCGCAAAGCTTGAGATCGGCTGTTTACATGTAATTTGTTATAGATACTAATACAATGCTTTTTTACCGTATTTGAACTGATGAAAAGCTTGGTTCCAATTTCTTTATTTTCTAATCCTTGGCTTAATAATTGCAAAATTTCTTTTTCCCTTTCTGTTAAAAGAAACATATTTACATAGTCGGTATTTTTTTCTTTTTCGGGTACCGGGAGTTGAACCATTTGCAAAATTTTGTAGGCGATACTTGGCGAAATAGGGCCTGTACCGCTTTCCCATAAATTCATCAACATGCCATTAATAACATCTTCTCTTTCTTCTTTCAACAGATAACCGCAAGCACCAGCTCTAATTGCTTTAAAAATCATATCATCGTCATCAAAAATAGTAAGTACTACAAATTTTACTTCGGGGTAAATAGAAGAAGCAGTTGCAATAGCCGATACGCCATCTACTTCGGGCATTTCCAAATCCATTAAAACAATATGTGGTAAATCATCTTTTTCCATTAATTGCATTTTTTGCAAAAAATCATTGCCGTTTACTGCTTCAAATACAATTGAAAAAAAATGATTTCGAGATAATTTATCTATTATAATCTTACGATTATGAATTTTATCGTCAACAATAGCAATACGTATCATGCGCTTTTTTATAAATTTAAATAAATGGATAACGATTGGCTATACTCCATTTGGATACTGTATTAATGATTCATTTGAAGTGTCACAATTGTACCTTTCAATGGTTGTGATTGTATATATAATTCAAAATCTGCTGCACTTGCCCTTTCTTGCAATCCGGTTAAACCAAAACCTTCTTTTCTTTCACTTTCAAATTTCATATCGAAGCCCTTACCATTATCTTCAATGGCAATAGTCCATTTTACTGTATCGAAGCTGCTTTTTGCTATTATGGTTGCTGCATTAGCATGTTTTACGGCATTATTGATTGATTCTTGTAAAGCTAAAATTACATTGAGGGCTTTATTTTTAGGAAGAATTTTATTGGCCGGCACTTCGCCTTCAATTTTAAAATCGATATTCTTATAATTTCTGCCCATTTGTTTCATGAAATTAATAATACGTAACCATAAGTCCATTGCAGTGAGGTCTTTTGTTTTCATCGCCCAAACGGTTTCCCTAAGATTTAATAACATTTCTTGAGCTGTTTCTTGTAAGTTGGCAATAACAGCAGGAGAATAATTTTTTTCTTCCAGCAATAAGGAACTGTTGTGCAAAATGGCATTGGCTTGTACCCCTAAATTATCATGTAATGAAGCGGCTATGCGTTTACGTTCTTGCTCCTCAGCGTTTTTAACTGCAAGCTCATGATTTACAATTTGCTTTTGATGATATTTTTTAAAACGCACCGCTAAAAAAATTAAAACAAACATTGTAATTAAAGTACTGCCATAAATAATCAAATTGCTTTTGTATAAATCTAATTTTTGAGTTGCTATTAGTGTTTCCTTTTTTTGAATATCGTATTCTGTATAGGTTTGACGAAAACGTTCTCTCGATAAACTATCTTCATGCATCCTGTATTTTTCTAGATAAAACAAAGCCATGGTTTGATCTCCTTTGGCTTTAAATATTTCATATAAACTTTGCTCACCTTTTGATATATATTCCGGCGCATTCATCTGTAAAGAAATACTATATGATCGATTGGCATATTCTAATGCTTTCGATAAATGATTTTTTGTTGAATCACGCAAATACATATTCGCAATAGCCCTATACATATTGCTTCTTCCATACCCAAAATCTTGAAAAAACGGTAAAGCTTCGCAACGGGCAGCATATTCTAACATCTCTTTTTCTTTATGATCATCGGCATAAACAATGGCAATGCTTTCAAGTACCGCTACTTTCAATTCTTGCGGACTATTATCTTTCAACAAATTTTTTGCTTTAAAAAAATAATCCAATGCTTTTTTACGATCTTCTTCAATTACATTGATATAACTTCCGATGAATGAAAGGGTTAAAATTTGCAAGTCGGTATTGCCAATATTTTGTGCAATATTTAATGCTTTATTAAGATATTTTTCCTCTAAATTTTCTTTGATTACGGGCTTATCCTTACCGATTTCATTCCATAAAATAAAAAATACCAATCGGTTATATGCTACAACCAATTGTGGCCAAGCTTCTTCTTTTTCGAATATATCTTTCGCTTTGATACAGAGCTCTAACCCTTGTTTATAATTGCCGTCATATTCTACTAAATAATAGGCCAAATTGAGTGCATAAATACCATTTGCCAGCTTAGAATTCAAAGCTTCCGAAAGTATTTTAAAACTATCTAAATCTTGTTTGATTTGGGCATGGTGTACTAATATCCCTAAAGGCAACCATTTATCGTAAGCACTAATTTTTTGATCGATTGTTTTGGCAACTGTAATTTCTTGTCGTATAGAATCAATATACCCTGCATGGCAAAATGCCACTAGATGAATGCATAACATTAAAAGCAAGAAACGATGCCGCATGTTATAAAGATAAAATATTCTGCACTCAGTACTTCAACCTTAAAAATCTATCCAAATGGAGTATAGGTGCATCCAAAAATTTTGAGGATTTTTAAAATCCTTGATCCTATCTGCAAAGCCGAACCCGATTTTGCCAATGCCATAATAAACATCTGAGTCTGTGCAACATTTGCAATCAGCAATGATGTAAAAGAATACCCTTTACCTATAATGCTTTAATAATGAACCAAAAATACCTGCTTTGTACTTGCTTATTGATGGCAATCTGTTTAACTGCATTTCCACAAATGCCAAAAAAGATTAAACTTTTTGATCGTGTTGCTGTATCAAATACTGCCCCACCTGTTGGTCAAAATAGAAACACCAATTGTATTGTAGATACCATTTTGTTAACCTCTCAGGCCGACATCGACAATTTTGCAACAAATTATGCTGGATGTACAACACCCAATTACTTAATTATTGATGGAAGTAATGCAATACCAGCAATTACCCAATTAAATGGATTAACCGGCATTACCGAAGTAGTACACAATATTAGAATTTCCTATACTGCTATTCCTAATTTGAATGCGTTAAATAACCTTACTTCAATTGGCGATAGTTTGATATTAGAACGAAACGATGTATTAACGAGTATTGGTTTATCTAACCTTACTACTTTAGGAGGATTATATTGTTCGCATTTGCCTTCCTTGAATAGCTTAGCCGGATTAAGCGATCAATTGCACAAAACCGGATTCATTTATTTAGATTCTACCAATGTTGCAGACCTTTCTGGATTACAAAATATAGATTCACTTACTAGAAATAATGGTGGACTTACCATAAAATATTCACCCATACTCGATCTTTCTGATTTAACACAACTTAAATATATTGAGGGGTATCTCATCTTATCTAATAACCCTTTACAAACCAGTACTGGCCTCACCGGTATAGAATCTTTTTGGGGATTTTTAATTGATGGCTTACCCAATTTAAGCAGTGTAGCAGGATTAACCACGAGTTTAACCAACACCAATTTAGGAACATTTTGGTTTTTTAATACTGGAATAGCACAACTTACAGGATTGGAAGGTTTAACCAATGCATCAAATTTTTATATCAGTGGAAATCCCAATCTTACTTCACTAAACGGGCTACAAAATTTAAGTGACGATATAGGCGGCGGTATTTCAATATGGGGCAATAATAACCTTACCGATATTTCTGCACTTAGTAATATAACAGGAACAACTAGTGGCACTATTGAAATTTCGTATAATGGTATTGCCACTTTAGATGGCTTGAATAATGTAACGGACATTGGCAGAGGATTATGGCTTGCAGGAAATGGAAACCTCACATCATTAAGTGCGTTGAATAATAATTTGGTAATTCATAATAATGGCGACCCCTATAATTTTGATCAAAAAGATTCAGTAAGAATTTATGACAACTACAACTTAGCAATTTGCAGCGATACCTCCATTTGTTATTACTTATCCGGTGGTGGAACTGCATTTATAAACAACAATGCGCCTGGTTGTAATACGATTGGAGAGATTGAATTCAATTGTACAGGAGGGCCTAACTATAATGATTTAGAAGATAATTGCTGTACCTATAATGCAATACCTATTGCTCAAGGCGAAACAAAATATGGTAATGTTGGTCATTATGTTGGTGTAGATTTTTTTGGCGATCCAATATATGATGATGCCGATACCTATCAATTTATACTTCCGTTTGACGGCGCATTTTATTTAAATGTTACTGCAAAAAACGATAGTAGTTGTTTTGAAACAACCAGCACTTACTTAGATGTTGCCGTTTTAGACGAAAATGTCTCAACACAGCAATATCAAAATTTATTTTATTGGAGTGAAACAGATTCGTGCAATACTAGTTTTAACGGCAGTTATAAATTCAGGGGATATAGAGGCGATACATTATACTTTCAATTTTATGGAAATAAAATATCCTACAATTTTGATTGGGAGGCGGTAGACAGTACAACAACAGGTAATGAATTTGACAATACCATTGAAACTGCTATCGACATCAATGAACTACAAACTGCTAAAGGTAATGTGCGGTTTAAAAACCAAAACTATCACAACAAGGATATTTACAAAACCGTTTTACCGGTAAGTGCTAACATTGATGTATACTTGAAAATTACCAATCGCGAAAATCAATTTACGAATCCAACTTTTAGGTTCAATTTTTCTTGGGGAAATAATAACGGCATTAATTTCAGTAATGTAAATTTTGTTAATCTTGCTAATATTGATGAAACCATTTACGATACCCTGCATATTTGTGCCCTAGCTAAGGACACCCAGTATTTCCGCATTCAATCTTTCCAAGAAGCTTATGAATACGAGTGGAGCTATAAAATAATTGATACGCTTGTTACAGAAACCAATGAACCCAATAACAGTTTTGCAACCGCAAGTTCTATTGTTGCAGATCAAGTATCGGCCAATACTATTGGATTTATTCAAGCTCGTTCAAGCGACAATCAAGATTATTTCCGCACTGTTATTCCATCTAATGGTACCCTTAAATTAATGGTAGAGGCTAGCACTAATAAATGCGATGCAGGTAACTTAATATTTTATGGCTACTCTAAAAATCAAACATTAACTACTTCTAAAACAATTGCGAATAACAACAATATTCAACCCAATACAACAGTTTTTGATACCATATCGATTTGTGGCTTACCTAAGGATACTTTTTATTTTCGATTTAATGCCAACACTGCATTTGAATATCAATTTAAATACAGCTTTTTTGATACATTACCTACAATTGTAGATCCCGAAACCAATAATAGTTTTGCAACTGCAACTGCATTCAATGCAAATGATTCTATTACAGCTTCAATTAAATTTCCTCAAGGTGCAGGTACAGACGACTATGATTACTATAAAACAGTATTGCCTGCAGATGGTACAGTGAAAATAATCGTGCAAGCTAAAAATTTCAATTGTACTAATGGATACCTCAATCTATTTGGATTCGATCGTCGAGGTGCTTCCGGACAAATATTCAATAATCAAATTGGAAACAGCTTTGCAATTCCTCAAGGACAAACAATTTTCGATACGCTAATCTTTTGTGGTAGAGCAGCAGACACCCTATATCTTCGATTTGAAGGAGTTGGGAAATTCATCTATTCGTTTAAATATGAAATAATTGATACCAGTACAAATGATATAGAACCGAATAATAATTTTTCAACAGCACTGCCTACCAATGAAAATCAAACTCAAGCGGGGCATGTTAAATATGCTTCCAATGGAAGTTTTGATGATGCCGATTATTATGCAACAAAATTACCCAACGACGGCACCATAAAAATAGTAGTGCAAGCAACCAATATGAGTTGTAGCAACAATCAATGGATTTATTTATATGGATATGACAGTAGAAAAGGAAGCGGGAACATTTTTGAAAAATATGTGGCTAACAATTCAAGTGTTGCAGCCGGACAAACCATTTACGACACCATTCAACTTTGCGGTAGAGCTGTAGACAGTTTCTACTTACGTTTTATAGCTTCCGGCGCATTTAAATATCAATGGAGTTATGAGATGACCAATACCGGAGGAAATGATGTTGAACCCAATAACGATTTTACTACTGCACTTCTAATCAATGAAACTGAACAAAAAGTAGGGCATGTTAAATACGCTTCTAATGGAATCTTTGATGAAAACGATTATTACAAAACGAAATTACCCAAAGATGGTACCATAAAATTAATGGTGCAGGCAACCAATATCAGTTGTAACAACAATCAATGGATTTACGTACATGGATATGACAACAGGAAAGGAAGCGGACAAATCTTTGAAAAATATATAGCCGATAATTCTAGTGTTGCAGCCGGACAAACCATATACGATACTATCTTTCTATGTGGCAGAGCAGTAGATAGTTTCTATTTACGCATTAGAGCCTCTGGTGCATTCAATTATCAATGGAGTTATGTGATGGTAGACACCAGCATAAATGATATTGAGCCCAATAATAATTTTACCACAGCTATTGGTGTAGGCAGCAATCAAACAAAATATGGACACATAAAATATTCAGCAAATGGTAGTAGAGATGATTTAGACTATTATAAATTCGTATATACAGCTGATGGTAACTTGAAAATTAATATGCAAGCAACCAACCAAAGTTGCTCTAATAACCAATGGTTGTATTTACGGGTGTACGATAAAAATTTCAATCAACTGTTTCAAAGATATTTTGCCAATAACGGTACTGTTTCAGCCGGCCAATCTATTATAGATAGCATTGAACTTGCCATTACTGCACCACAAACCATATACCTGCGCTTTGAAGCATCCAATGCCTTTAATTACCAATTGAGCACTAATCCAAGATTACCTGCATCTAATTTTACCATTACAGGCGATAGTACTTCTTGTTTTGGTACGCAAACTTTTGTTGCATCAAATGTGTACGATAATGATGTTACCTATAATTGGGTATTATCGGGTGGTGGTTCTTTGAGTTTTACAGATAGCATAGCAACCGTTAACTGGAATAGCAATGGCAATCATACTTTATCCCTTTACCTATCTAGTAGTTTTGGCAATTCGGAAACAAAACAAAAAACGATAACGGTTAATAATAACGCACCAACAGAAGTTCCTGTATTATTGAATTCGTCGCGTACCTTAAGTACTTCTGGATTACCTGTAGGAACCGTTTGCCAATGGTATAAAAGTGGCGTTGTCATACCCAATTTTACTGAATCTATTTACTATGCCGCAGATAGTGGAACCTATACCGTTCGATTTGTAAGAGCTTGCGGAATTGGACCTGCTTCAAATCCTATACAATTTGCATTACCTGCACAAGCACAAACGATTCAATTTAATCATACGGCCAATATTGTAATGGCACCAATTGCCAAAGCTAAACTCAATGCTACAAGCAGTTCGGGTTTACCAGTTAGTTATCAATTAATCAGTGGTAATGCAACGATTAATGGCGATTCTATATCGGTTACTTCAGTAGGTACAGTTATCGTTAAAGCCATTCAACAAGGAAGTGATGTATTTGCACCAGCAGTGCCAAAATTTGATACCATTTTGGTTGTACAGGGTTCGCAATCAATCGTATTCAATACAATCCCTGATCAAATTTATAGTAGTACACCTTTTACTTTAACCGCAAGTAGCAGTTCAGGATTAGTGGTAAGCTATTCAATTGTATCGGGCAATGCTAGTATTAATGGCAATCAAATAACTGCTACCGGTTTAGGTACTGTAACCGTTCAAGCCAACCAACCAGGTAACCTCAATTATAGCGCAGCAACATCGGTGCAACAAAGTTTTTGTATTGGAGTAAGAACCCTTAATAATATTATCGGAAGCAATACACCTTGTATAAATAGTTATATATACACCACCGATAAAATTCCGGGAGCAAATTATGTGTGGACTTTAGATGGAGGAGGTACATTTACAACCGCTTACGATACGGCCTTCATAAATTGGACAACCCCGGGCACGCATACCATCACCGTAAAAGCAAACGGCACATGCGACCCTACATTCTCCAATACATTAGTGTATGTAATTACTACAAACAACAATGCCCCTACAGTAGTATCCAATATGTTACCGGCAAACAATGCCATTAATCAACAATTACCTTTAACGCTTTCTTGGCAACCTGGAGCATATACCATTAGCTATGATGTATATGTATGGGATAGTGCACAAGCTCAACCTGTAGTTCCGTTTATATCTGATATTAACGCTATCAATTTTACATTACCGCAAAATAGTTTTGCTTATAATACCACTTATAAATGGCAGGTTGTTTCTAAAAACCCCTGCTTATCTACATCGGGGCCTATACAAACATTTAGATTAATTCCATTACCCGATCTTGAAGTAACGCAAATATTGGCGCCGGCATCTGCATTCAGCGGACAATCTATCAACATCAATTGGACGGTTAAAAATAATGGTCCGGGTAATACGCAAACCAACCAAAATTGGATTGATGCTGTTTATTTGTCTTTTGATTCTATACCAAATTTTACTATACCTGCCCAAACATCCTCGTTGGCATGGAGCCAAGTAAGCTTTCCAATTCGCCCATTACTTATTGGAACAAGACCCAATGTGAGTGCATTAGATAGCGGACAATCCTATAGCAACAGCATTCCGTTTACGCTGCCCATAAATTACAGTCAACCACTTTATGTTTATGTAATAACCAACAACCCTCCCAACAGTAATTTACCACAGGTAACTTATGTTAATGATACCGCCAAAGCAGCACAACCTATTATTGTAACCTTATCGCCAACTCCAGATTTACGTGTAGATACAGTTTTAACACCTTCCTCTTTATTTAGTGGCAGTACTTTTAATTTAACCTACAAAGTAAAAAACTATGGTGCTGTTACTCCACCTGCATCGCGTTGGTCAGATAAATTTTATATTTCACCAACGGCTAATTTTAATCCAGCTACAGCCATTCCTTTAAAAATTGCCAAATTAAATGAACAATATTATTGTAATGCGATAGATGGCGAAATATTGAACAATTCAGGTGTTCAGTTAAATACCGACAGTTCGGTAACCGGTAGTATTTCAGTAGTAATTCCAAACTTTATTTATGGCGCATACTTTATACATGCTTTTACCAATGCCAATAATACTTTGTATGAAGGTGCATTAAGTGACAATAATACCAATAGCAAACAGGTACAAATTTATTTAACCCCTACACCTGTTTTAGAAGTTAGCCAATTGAATGTACCTTATACCAATGTAAGTACAACACAACCACTGGGTATAAATTGGAAAATTTATAATGCAGGGATCTTCGATAACATTGAAAAAAATCAAGGTCATCATGCAAAGAAAGGCGTTTACTGCGGACCTATTCTTACTGGCTATACGCCCCCTCCGGCTAATCAACCAATTTATGCCGATGGCTATTATTACACCGATAGTTTAGGTTGGGGCAGTAGCTATTGGAATGAAAAAATTTATATCAGTAAAGATTCCGGAAATATCAATACCGCCAATCTTATTTATTTAGGAAAATTTGATCATGGAACAGCAGTAAGCCAAGCACCATGTTTCGATTATCTTTTTACTTGTTTGCCTCAAGGTAATAATGACAGAAATATTCATAACGTTATTAAACCCACATTAAATTATCCGAGCAACAGTACCATCACATTACCGGATACATTATCGGCAGGTAATTACTATGTATATGTTTTGGCCAATGCCGATAAAACGGTATATGAATATCCTGCCATCAAAAGATATCAACGCAGTAACATGATTGCTGTTACCCGTCCCGACCTCACTGTAACTGCTATATCTGCACCCGCATCTACTAATGCAGGAGTACCCGTTACTGTAAATTATACGGTTACTAATATTAGTTCTGGAGGCTTGTACAATAGGCAACGAAAAGATGTTTTATATACCAGTACTTCACCGGTGTTTAATGCTTCGGCCCAAATTGTACAAACACAAACATTTGTTGAAAATGTTTTACCAAGCGCTCCGGTGCAACATACGTTTACCTATACTTTTCCACCAAGTACGCCTACTAGTGTTCGGTATTTTTATGTACAAACCAATTACGATAGTGCATTTAAAGAAACAACCTTAATCAACAATTATAGCAATGCTGTGGCAATAAATGTTTCTATTGCTAATGAACAAGATTTATTGGTTACAGACGTTCAACTTCCCGATAATTTAACCGATACTGTATTTACATTAACGCCTATAAAATTAAAATACACGGTTTCTAATAATGGTGCAGATAGTATAGATGGAAAAAATTGGGTAGATAGCATTTTTGTTTCTTGCACACCTACATTCAATGTTTCCACTGCATTTTATTTAACCAAGCGCTTGCACAATAATACATTAGCACCGGGAGAATCCTACAGTGATTCTTTTACGGTAACTGTACCAAAATTTAGTTACCAATTAAACAATTGCTTTGGAATAGATAATACACCGGCATATTTCTTTGTGCGCACCAATGCTGATAGTAGTGTGTATGAAGGTGCCAATATGGTAAACAATTATACAGCCGCAGCTCAAAAGAAATTCATTAACCCTTATATAGATTTAACAGTTACCAACGTATCTGGCGCAGATACGGTTGCTGTAGCAAGGTTTTATAGCAACAATTGGACTGTAAAAAATATTAAATACTTTACCGACTATGGTTATCCTGATCGAACAGATGCCATTTATTTCAGCCCCGATTCTGTATTGAATGCGAATGCAATTCAAGTTCATACAAAAAACGAAGTACGAAGATTAGCCAGCAATCAAAGTTATCCATCTACAGACACGTATATACTTCCCAATATGCCGGCAGGTGATTACTATGTACATGCCAACACCAATGCCTATAGACAGCTTCCAGTAGAAAAAAATTATACCAACAATAGCAACCTTATCAGAGACATTAACGGCGTAGCTAAAAAAATTCATGTAAATGCAACCGCTTTACCGGATTTAACTGCACAATTACTATCTCCACCAACCTTACTGTCTGTTGGACAATCTTACCCATTGTCTTATGTAATTAGCAACGAAGGGGTTGGCGTAACCTTTCCTAACCAAATGAATACAGTGGTGTATTTATCTACTACCCCATCTCCTGGTGGCAAAGTGTTACAACAAACCATTAGAAATACACCTTTACAACAAGGCAACAATTTTACTAACACAGTTGTACTCAATTTACCAGCAAGCACTATCCCGGGGAATTATTATTTGTTGGTGTATGCAGATAATAACCAAAACATTATTGAGCTAAACGAAAACAATAATTATGCTTATATACCGGTAACTGTATTTGCACCTGCTGCTTCAGATTTATATGTACAATCTGTTCAACATGCAGATACTGTTTATTTAGGATATCCTATAGATTCTATTCAATGGATAGTAAGTAATATCTCTTCAAATCCGGCACGAGGATTAAGCTCAGATGGTATTTATTTATCAACGTCGAATGAGTTGGACAGCACGGCTACATTGATTGATATCAAACAAAAAGACATCAACATGCTGCCGCTTAGTAACGATACGTTAAGAACGCAATCAATAATTACAAATGTTACTGAAGGCAATTATACTTTGTTTGTAAAAACAGATTTCTTGAATAATATTGTTGAAAACAATAAAGCAAATAATGTAACGGCTTCGACTAATCCTTTGTATGTAAAAGTGAAGGAATTGCCTTTAAGTATCCCAACTGCCAATACTTTAGCAGCAATACCAAGGTTTTATAAATTAATCATTCCTGATTCGTTAAACGGTGCTACCATTTTAGTGCGCTTAACTTCAAATGATTCGTTAAGTTCTACTAATCAATTATACATTGGCAAAAACTATATACCCTCAGCAGCACGATTTGATTTTAAATACGATAAACCCAATTTTGGCAATCAACAAATTGTAATTACTACAGCAACACCGGGTGTATATTATATTAGGGCATCAAAAATAACCGCAACCAGTCCTAATCAATCCATCACTTTATCAGCGGTTAAACTTCCGTTTGCTATACTGAGTGTACAAACAAATAGTGGTGGTAACACAGGAAATGTAACGATAAAGATTAGTGGTTCTTTATTCAACAATAGCATGTTGGCCAAATTATACAATGGCTCCACAACAATACCTGCCATTGCTGTTTATTATGTAAATACCACCACTGTATTTGCTACGTTTAACCTTCAGGGTAAGCCATTGGGTATATATCATGTAGGCTTACATAAAACTACAGATAGTACAGATGCTATTTTAAGCAATGGATTTTCTATAGTGCCCGCTAATAATGGTGGATTAATAACAGGAGGTGGTATTAATTCAGGTGCTGGAGATGGCAACCAACCCGGCTGCGATCCCGGAGCTGCGAGTGGATTAAATAGTCAATTGGTAGAAGAAATAGTACTACCGCCTGTAGCATTTGGAGGTTGGCCTTTTGTAATTCAAATCAATTATAATAATCCAACCAATGTAGATATTCCGGCTCAAACCAGGGTAATCTATTGTACAGATGGATTTCCCATTGCATTTACAGTGGCAGGTTTAAATACAGCAGGAAGTAGTTTATACTTGCAAATTTCTGAAGATGGCGGTCCTCCCGGAATAATCAGGGCAGGCGGAAGTGGTACAATAACCATATATAGTAAACCACCAGTAGATTTCCCTGCGCACAGGTATGGTAATTATATTTTAAGGTAATGGGTGTAATCAATTAAATGAGAAAATTATGTTTCGGATGAACACATTAAAATGGATATTGGTTTGTACAATAATAGTATCGGGTGTACAATCATTTGGTCAAAATATCAATACGCCCAATAAGAAAGGGCCACTAGGAACAGAAGTAAATACCCTATCGGGCAATTTGTTTCTTTTACGAAACGATATATATATTCCTTCACGTGAGCTAGATATTTCATTGACGTTTTATTACAACAGTTTCAATTTTGATCAAAACATCGGCTTTGGAAATGGCTGGAGTAATACTTACAGCGCCTATTACTTCAATGATACGGCTAACGGAAAAATTATTGTTTGGGGCGATGGCCGTGAAGATGAATACAGTTTTTCCGGAACTGATTATATTCCACAATCGGGTGTTTTCAGTAAGCTTATTCTCTATCAACCCAATAAATACAAAATCATAGAACAAAACGGGAGGCAATATTTCTTCGATAATCCTGTTCACAAAAAATTAACCCGAATAGAAGAACCCAATGGCAATTTTATTCAGCTTAATTATACCGATTCTTTACTTACTGGAATAAGCAATACTGCCGGACAAACCATCACCCTCGCTTATAATGCTGCCGGTAATTTGCAAAGTATCACCGAAAATGTTACAACACCAGCAAAAACATTTACTTACAGTTACGACAATGCAAAAAATTTAACCCGTGTTACCGATCCATTGAATGGAAAAATAAATTACTCGTATTTGGTGAACGGACCTATGAAATCGTTAGGAGATAAAAACAATAATACAGTTGACATCATATACTACGGCGATTATTTAGCCAGAGAAATTATTGGCTGTAATAAACGCATCAGCTTCAGTTACGATAGTACATTGCAAGAAACTACCGTAACCGAATACCTGCAAAGCGGCATCAATCAAACTACACATTATAAATATCAAAACATTGATAAAAATGTATGGCTAACATCAATGACCAGCAATTGCTGCGGTAACGATGTATCCTTTGAATATGATAGAAATGGCAATAAAATAAAACAAACAGATGCCAATGGAAATGAATCGACATATACTTATGATGACAGAGGAAATGTGCTTACCATAAAAGATGCCCTCAACCAAACCACAACTTATACCTATTCATCGGACTTTAATAAAATAACCAGCATTACAGATCCTAAAGGTTTAAAAAGCATTTTATCTTATGATGTAAAAGGCAATCTGATTCAATTGATTGAACCGGGTAATTTAGTATTTACGGCTACTTATAATTCCAATGGAGATATCACTAGCAGCACTAATCCAAAAGGAAATATTTTTAACTATAATTATGATGCATTAGGCAATCCACTTTCTGTAACAGGGCCCAATGCATACAGTGCTACATTAAGTTACGATGCCAGGGGAAATTTATTATCGTTTAAAGATGCCAGAAACAATACCAGTAATTTGGAATATGATATTTTAAACCGATTAAAGAAAATTACCGACCCCATCAACAATACCATTCAACTCACCTATGATGCTGTTGGCAATGCAACTCAGGTAAAAAATCAAAATGGCGAAAACAGCTTATTGCAATATGATGCTAGTAATAGGTTGGTTCAATTCACAGATGCCATGGGAAATAAAACCAACATGCAGTATGATGCCATGAATAATTTAACGGCTATACAAAATGCGGTTGGAGGAAATGCAACCTTTTCGTATGATGCAAAAAATAGACTAACAGAAATTAAAGATGCACAAGGCAATGCAACCAATCTCCAATACGATAATAAAGGAAATTTAATTTCCGGCACATTACCCAGTGGTGAAAATTTTGTGTATAGCTATGATGAAATTGACCGATTAACTAAAATAAGTGATGCAACAGGCACGCTTATGGAATTAAGTTTCGATGCTAATGACAATATTATTCAATTGAAAAATGGATTAGGTTCTACAATATTTGCAGAATATGATAGTATAAATCGGGTTAAAAAAATCATTGATCCATCAAATAATTCAATGCTATTGCAATATGATAAAAATAGCAACATCATAAGCATTACTGATAGAAATGGTTATACCAGCTCTTATACCTACGACGGAATGGATAGAGTAAAAACATTCACCGATAATAACGGCTCGGTTACAACTGCCGATTATGATGCACAAGGAAATATCATTGCATTAACAGATGCCAATAATAATACTACACAGTACACGTATGATAGTCAGAACCGCATTGTTCGCACGATTTATCCGGATGGAAAGTATTTGGAATTTACGTACAATAATAAAGGTAATATTACCAATAAACGACTTGCTGATGGCAGTAATATCCTTTTCGCTTATGATACCTTAAATCGAATCGTTTCTAAAACAATACCCGGAGGACAAGTTTTCACCTATACCTATGATGCAATTGGCAGAATTAAAACTGCAACTAACAATGCTGGTGTTGTTGCGTTTGAATACGATGTACTCAATAGAATTATTTCAGAAAATTTTGGTGGTCGAACAATCCAATATGCTTACAATACAGCCGGGCGCACGCAAACAACTGTTTACCCTGATAGTACTTTAATTGCAAAAGTTTATGACACCCGCAATAGATTAATCAACATTAACAAAAATGGAAATCGGTTGGTAACCTATCAATACAATAATGCCAATCAACTCATTTCAAAAACTTATGCCAATGGCATCATCACCAATTATCAATACAATACTGCCAATCAATTGATTAGTTATTCAACCGGCAATGCAATACAAAATGCAATCCTTACCTATGATAATGAAATGCATAAAACAAGCATCACTCGTCAAAATAATCTATCTCAATCCGAACAATTTACTTACGATAATGGACATCGATTAACACAGTATAAGCGTGGCGAAAATGGAAATCCAACCATACAAAATTCCTATACATACGATGCCTTAGGCAATAGAACGCAAGCAAATTTAAATGGCGTTAATACCCAATACACGCCAAACAATTTAAATCAACTGATCAATAGCAACAATGGAACGCTCAATATAAATTTCACCTACGATGATAGAGGCAACCTCACTTACGATGGATATTTTTATAAAACTTACGATGCGCTTGGAAGATTGATGAAAGATTCGGCTGCGCCTTCTAATATCATCACTTATGCTTATGATGCATTGGGTCGTAGAATACAAAAAAATGTAAATGGGAATATTAGCAACTATACCTTTTCGGGTTTAGCTGCAATTGAAGAAAGAGATGGTGTAGGAAATATCAAAAACAAAACCATCTTCAACGATTTTACTACACCTGTTGTAAATGAAAATGCAGGTACAGAATTCTATTATCATCAAAATGAATTGAATAGTGTTGAAGCCATCACCAACAATAATGGTTTGTTAACCGAACAATATTTGTACGATGTTTACGGCAAGCAAACAATGTTAGATAGTGCCGGCAACGTTATACTCAGCAGCATTACAGGCAACAGATTTGGTTTTACCGGACAAGTGTATGACAGCGCAACAGGGCAAATTCAATTTTTATTTAGAACCTATAATCCAAGTACAGGCACATTCAATGAAAGAGATTTGATTGGCTATGCAGATGGTATGGGAATGTATCAATATGTAGGTAATAACCCTGCAAATGGCATTGATGTATTTGGTTTAGCTGCCGATCCCTGCGATCCTACTAAAGCCTCTACAGATTGGGGATTATATAACTCTACGATTAATTTCATTTCTACCGTAGATGGAAAGTTTGAAGGTTTAGGTCGTGTTCAAAAAATGATAGATGCTAAACTTTCTGAAGGGAAAAAATTCGTTAAGTACTTGGTTGATCTTAAGGATATACTTCGAAAAGAACGCAACTGGGATGCCGCCAGAAGAGTAGGTGCAGAAGCCTTAAGTAAGTTTAAAAATTTGGGACTTTTGGATGAGTTGAGCAAATATGCAAAAATGGCTAAAAATGGAGTACAATTAGCAGGTAGGGTTACCGGTGTGATAGATCTTGGCGTTAAATTGTACAACTATTGGAACATTATATCAGATTTAAATTCATCATGGACAGATGTTGCCAGAGGCATTGCTG